>JAFDYM010000081.1 GCA_018267435.1 Bacteroidota bacterium
ATGTAATAGTGTATAAAGAGAAGAGCAACTACAATAGCGAAAGCACCAAGAGCCAAAGGTTTGTAATAGAAGAAGGGAGGACTTCGGTATTAACGTTATAATGAAGCGCATTAGTCAATATATCATCCTTATAGGCACTATGCTGCTAACGGTAGTGCAAACTACTGTGGCGCAAACTACCACTACCAAAACACGTATTTTGTTTTTGGTAGATGCATCGCTAAGCATGAAGAACCAATGGCAAGGCGGCAACAAATGGAACACTGCCGTAAACACCATAAGCCAAATAGCAGATAGCCTAAACAAAATGCCTGATGTAGAAATAGGTATGCGTGTGTTTGGACACATGTATCATGAACCGGATAAGAACTGCCGCGACTCGAAACTTGAGGTAGCTATTGATAGCAATAACGCTGCAAAAATCCGCTATAAACTTGAGCAGATAAAGCCCAAGGGCATTACACCTTTGGTGTACTCTATTGAGAAAAGCGCTACCGACTTTGGCAGCAAGCCAGGCAAAAACTTTTTGATAGTAGTAACCGATGGCGAAGATGCCTGCGAGGGCGACCCTTGTGCCGCGGCACTGGCACTACAACAGAACAACGTAGTGCTAAAGCCTTTTATAATAGGCATGGCTATACAGCCGCGCAGCTTCGATAACATACAGTGTATAGGCAAGCTTACCAACACGGGTAGCTCGGAAGAATTTAAAAGCACGCTTACTGCTGCAGTAATGGATGCCATATCGAAAACCACCATACAGATAAACTTGAACGATGCCAATGGTAAGCCTACAGAGAGCAATGTAAACATGACCTTCTACGACATGGAGTCTGGCCTAGCTAAATACAATTTTTACCACACGCTAAATGCGCGCGGCTTGCCCGATACATTGACCATATCGCCCTTGTTTAAGTACCGCGTACAGATACACACCATACCGCCTGTTTATATTAACGATGTGCAACTGGTGCGCAACAAGCACGTAGTGTTTAATGTAGATGCAGCGCAGGGATATTTAAACTTTAAACTGCAAGGCACCGTATCGAAAGCGGGCACCGAAAAGCTAAAGTGTATAATGCATAAGCAGGGCAGTATGGATGTGGTAAACGTACAGCGTGTAAACACTACCGAGAAATACTTGACAGGCACTTACGACCTTGAGGTATTGACCCTACCGCGCCTAAGGGTAAAAGGGGTAAAGGTAGACCAAAGCAAAACCACCGATGTAGAAATACCTGCGCCTGGCATACTTACTATCAATAAAACTTTCGAGGCCTATGGGGCAATATTTGTAGAGGATAAAGATGGTATGAGCAAAATATATGACCTAAAGCTGAAGGATAAGCAAGAAACCATTGCCTTACAGCCCGGCAAATACCGTATAGTGTACCGCAGCAAGTTGGCGCGCACCGTGCACACCACCGTCGATAAGGAATTTGAGGTAGCAAGTGGCGGCGCTATCAGCCTTAAGCTGTAGCCTATTTTACCTTTCGTCCGCTAGCTACGCGTTGTTTCACTTCCTCTTTATGTAGCTTGCGTTGGTCTACTAGCAAAAATGCATACTTACTATCTGCCGCTGCTAAATATTCTTGCCCAGCATAATGCACGTTGCCCACGCCCCTATCCCAACCGCTGGCAAGTAGTACGTACTTATTACCATTGTTAGGGTTTACACCAAAGCTTAGGTTGTGGTTGTCGTCTATCTCAAAGCTTACCAGCATTTTGTTCTGCTTGGGTATTTCAATAAGTACACCCGGCGTGCCGGAGCGGATGATGATTTCATCTACCTTTTTGCCGTTCACGGTTTTTATTTTACCGTTTACTATATCCGTGCTGCCCTCCTTAAGTTCATGGTGCAGTACTATATCGTGCGATACATAAAACTGTAGGCGCTTTATCTCATCGTTGGTCCAGTTGTATTGCTGTTTCAGCGAATCGGTATATGGTATCAAATTCTTACAAGAAGAAAACAATAGGGGTAGTGCTAATAGCAGGATCAGGTTTCTCATGTGGTAAATGTATTTGCAATCGGCTAGTTCAATAACGATGCCAACTTGCAATAGGATTCGCTATGGTCAAAGAAGTTTATCGTAACAGCGATATTTTTACATTTTTTTCAAAACCTGCACCGCTTACACGTACAAAGTACAAACCGCTAGCTTGGTTGCTTATGTCGAAGCTAAGTTGCTGCATACCTGCCTGCTGTGTAAGCGCCGAGGCTACTACTTGGCCCAATGTGTTTAGTACTTCTACCTGCACATTCTCCTGCTTGGTATCGAAGGCTACACGCACCGTACCTGCGGTAGGGTTAGGGTAAACCGATACATGGCTTAGGGCTTCTACTTCGTTGGTGCTAAGCGCTACGGCTTCCAGCACCTCAAACTTGTCTAAGCCCCCTTCTACTACGTTATCGTTGCCGTTGGCAAGGTCGCTTACCTCTACACTAAAGCGCATAGTGGCTGTAGGGGTTATATAATCGCTGATGCGGAAAGCCTTCTGTGTCCATCTGTTTTCCGATGCAGTCAAGTTTTCAACAACCACATTCTGGTTGCCGTTCGATATTCGTATCACCATGTTGTCGTCGGGTGTATTGCCACTTTGTGCACCATCGAAAAACCAACGGTAATAGCGCACGTAAGGATCGTTGAAGCCAGTTAAATCGAATACTGGAGATATTAATGTAACAGTGCCTCCATCCACATCGTCGTTAGTAGATGAGCCTAAGTTATTGGCTGTTACAAAGCAGTGCAAACCGTAATCATCCTGTAAGTCAAGTGCAGGGTTGCTTGGCTCGCTTTGGTAGAAGGTGCCTACTGGTATAGCGCGTGTCCAAAGCCCAGCGGTAGCATTGGTTTGCGTGGTTATCCATCCAAAGTTCATTATAAAATCATCGTAATAATATTTAGGCTGAATAGGAATAACAGCAGCGGGCTCGCCGAAAGAAAAATACCTATGGCTTGCATAAAAGTTTTCGCGGTAGCCCCACTTGCCGGCGTATACATCATAATAACCTACTACAAGGTTAGGTATGCTAAAGTTGCCGTTGGCATCGGTTGTTACTTCAAAATCTTGCGCACCATCAAACAGTACTTTTGCATTGGCTATAGCTTGGTTGTTTACTGCATCTACCACTTGGCCTGTGTAAGCAAATTCGTCGAACACATTTACACAGCCCGTACTGCTAAGTATGGAAAGGCGGAAAGTATTTAAAGTGGCGCGCATTACATCGCGCTGGCCGGTGGTAAACATGTGTAGGTTCTCGCTATTGGCATAGTCCATATAGTTCATCCACATATCTGGTTCGTCGATAGGCGATTCGTTACAGCTGTTTAAGGTTAAGCTAGGGTTGCCATAGTTGGCCTCTTTGGCAGGTGGTGTATCGCATACACGGTCGCCTTCGGTGGCGCAGGTTTGCGGGGTCATGCCTTTGCAGCTATCTTGAAATGTGTGGTACAAGCCAAGCCAGTGGCCTACCTCGTGCACACAGGTTTTGCCAAGTGTATCGCTACTACTAGTAAAAGGGTTAAAAGGCTTGCGGCCTACTACGCGAAAGTCGAGCACTACGCCGTCTTCGGTCATTGGGCCCATATTAGGGAAAGTGGCATAGCCTAAAATGCCGTTATTCAATTGTGTGGTCCATATATTTAGGTAGCGCGTAGCATCCCACACGGTTACAGGCTTTATGTTAGCATCGAAAGTATTAGGGTTGGCATTAAAGCTATGGCGTGTAATACCCGTGGTGTTGTTGCCACTAGGGTCGGTTACTGCTAGGCAAAATTCAACTTCAATATCTGCTACGCGGCTTTTAAAAATATTTGGTACAAGTGCCGTATCGGCATTGTGCTTGCGGTAGCACTCATTCAAAACATCTAGCTGCGATTGTAGTTGGGCATCGCTTAGGTTCAAGCCAGTTCCTACATTTTGGCCGCTATGTATTACGTGGAACACTACAGGTATAGTAACTATGGTGTTCCTGTCTTCGCGGCTGGCTTGCTGCTGTATGTATGCATCTATTTGTTCCCAGTTCTGTTGCATGCGCAGGGCAGCATTAGGGTCGTTTTGTATAGTGCGCTGTAGCAGCTCATCGCTGGCGCAAGGTGCGTTTTGCTGTGCATATAAGGTGTTAATGCTTAACAATGCAGCCGCAGCTGCCACAAGTTTCAACTTCATATTCTTGTTGCAAATAGTGAGGCTGTGAAAATAGAAGAATTTGGCGCACCGTACTGGCTATTTCGCAGCCTGTACCTGTAGCGATTTTTGGTTTTGTGCGCGCAACCTTTTGCATAAGGTTTTAATAATGCCACGTGCTACTTCTACCCTGCTTTCCATTATTTCATAAAAAGGTTCTTGGTCTATTTTTAGCAGCAATGTTTCAGTATTGGTGCTGGCGCTGGCCGAGCGTGTTTCGGTATCAAGCAGCGATAGCTCGCCAAAAAAGTCGTTCTCTTTTAGCACCGCTAGGGTATGCCCATCTTTGTGTATGCGCACCTCGCCTTTGAAAATGATATACATACAGTGCGCCACCTCGCCATCGTTGAATATCAACTCGCCGGCAGCACGGTCTTCTTCTTCCAATATCTCCGCCACCTCGGCCAATACATTCTCCGGCGTTTCGGCAAATATGCTCAGCGATTTTAGTAGCAATACCTTCTCTATAAGTAGCAGCCTTGTTTCATCTAGCCTATGGTGTGTATGTGTGCTCATGGTGCTTAGTTCATTTCTTTTAAAATAGCCTGCGCAGTTTCACTCAATAGTATATCGCCATCGGCAGCGGCCTTGGTAAGCCAGTTGCCTTTGTGCGTGCCTTTATAAAATATTACCGAGTGCAGGGCAGCGGCTTTGGTCCAACGGTGGTAATGGTGGTGTGTATCGTTCAGTATATCGCTTACTATATTTTCGTAGGCTAACGGCTCTTTAAAGTAGCCTGAAAGCGCAGCGCATTTTTCATGTATTTCGCCAGGTTCAAATGCCTTTATAAACTTAAGGGACATATCCTTCTGTACCTCTATCTCTAATATTTCCAATGCATTGGCTATGCTTTCCCTATTTTTTTGTTGAAAGGCACTTTTAGCGCGCATCATTTTATCCTTATTATAAACAAACGAGAACAGCAACAATAGCGAATCGCGTATCTCATC
>JAFDYM010000082.1 GCA_018267435.1 Bacteroidota bacterium
CACTGATAGGTGCCACCACCGTAGGCGGCATGTGCCATACCGATGAACTTTTTGCCGATGCCAATGTAAGTGAGATAGGTTCGGAGTATCTATCAAGCTATGAGCTAGGCACGGTTAACCAATACCTACAAAAGCACTTGGGCATGGTGGGTACTTCTGCTATGTACAATACCGCTTGTTCATCTTCGGCCAATGCCATTATGCTAGGCGCACGCCTTATAAAGTACGGTTATGCCAAGCGCGTAATAGTAGGCGGGGTAGATAGCCTAGCTAAGTTTACCATCAACGGCTTCAACTCATTGAACATATTATCGTCGGAGTTAACCACACCTTTCGATGCTAACCGCAAGGGCTTGAATCTTGGCGAGGGCGCAGCGTTTTTGGTGTTGGAAGGCGAAGCAACGGCGCAAGGTAAAACCCAATACGCCGAGGTAAGCGGTTATGCCAATACCAATGATGCGTTTCACCCTTCTTCCCTATCGGATAATGGCGAGGGTCCTTACTTGGCTATGAGCAAAGCGCTGGAGATGGCACATTTGAAACCTGAACAGATTGGCTTCATTAATACCCACGGTACTGCTACCGAAAACAATGATGAAGTAGAAGGTAAGGCCATGCAACGCGTATTCGGAACACCACCCGCATTTGCTAGTACCAAAGCTAATACAGGCCATACCCTAGCAGCCGCAGGCAGCATTGAGGCCGTATTCTGCATATTAAACTTATTGAACCAGGAAGTGTACCCTAACCTGCGCTTTAAAGATGCTATACCTAGTACTGGCTTGGAACCTGTAAAAGAGTATACACATAAGGAACTAGAGCACGTAATGAGCAACTCGTTCGGCTTTGGCGGCAATTGCAGCTCGCTTATATTCTCGAGGGTTTAAAATCTTTAAGACTTCCGAAGTTTTCAAAACTTCGGAAGTCTGTATACAATTCTTTTCTTTGCGGCACATGTTTTACATCCACCAAAGCACTTGCATTTCAGCGCAGCAAACCTATGCCGATATAGATTTAGAAAAACTAAATCCATCGGCAGATAATAGGCTAGTTGCTATCGAGCCTGCATACCAAGGCATATCGCCGGGTTTGATACGCCGCATGGGCAAGGCTGTGCGCATGGGTGTAGGTTCGGCATTGCCATTGCTGAAAGAAAATAAAGTAGATGGTATCATTATAGGTACTGCCAATGGCGGTATAGAGGATAGCCTGAAATTTTTAAGCCAGATAATGGAGTATGAAGAAGGTACGCTTACCCCTACCCACTTTGTACAAAGTACTTATAACGCCATAGCCGGACAGCTAGGCATGATAAGCAAAAACACGGGCTACAACAGTACGCACGTGCAGCGCGGCCATGCCTTTGAAGGCGCAGTACTAGATGCGGCATTAATGCTGCGCGAGAACCCTGCTAATACTTACTTAGTAGGCGGCGTAGATGAAATATCGGAACGCAACCACCGCATGGAGGGCATGGATGGCTGGTATAAAACATCGGAAATAGAAAGCAAAGACCTGTATACAAGCAATACGCCTGGCACTTTGCCAGGGGAGGGTGCAGCTATGTTTTTGGTAAACAACACCGCCGAAGGTGCTGTAGCCAAACTAAGCGCGCTACGTATGTTGAATACCGAAAGCGAAGCATTGGTAGCAACACAATTCTCAAAGTTTTTAGCTGATAATAACCTAAGCGTAGCGGATATAGACTTATATGTATCGGGAGAAAATGGCGACAACAGGTTGAATAAATACTACAACGCTGTAGAGCAACAATTAGATAGCAACACAAGTACGGCGCATTACAAACACGCTATAGGCGAGTTTCAAACATCTACAGCTATAGCTACATGGCTAATATGCCAAATGCTAAAAGCTCAGCACGTACCACAGCACTTAATAAAGCAGCAAGGTAAAAACACTGCCTTGAAAAATGTAGTGCTGTACAACAACTACAAAGGCGCAGAGCATAGTTTTATGCTGTTGAAGGCGGTGTAAGCCTACATGGCCTCATTATGCAATACCCTATGGGCAAATACCGCGCTTATCATACCTATAAAAGGAGCTGTAAGGTAAATCCATAAGCCCTCGAAGTGGCCAGTTACCAATGCAGGCGCCAAGCTACGGGTAGGGTTTAGGCTGCAGCCGCTTACCGGTCCGCCGAATAGCACTAGCAGCCATACGGTAGCACCTATGGCTATACCTGCTGTTATGCCTTTCTCCTTAGCCCCTACCGATACGCGGAGGATAATCATCATGATTATAAATGTCATGATTACTTCAAGTATAAACGACTGCATATCGCTACCTGCGGGTTTGGTTATGCCCAATGTATCGCTGGCAGGAAATAGGAAGTGCAGCGTAAGACTTGCCGCCACAGCACCTGCAAATTGTGCCATAATGAAGAAGGGCACTTCCTTCCACTCGAAGCGCTTATCTACCGCGAAGGCTACGGTAACGGCAGGATTAAGGTGCGCGCCGCTTATATCGCCAAAGGCATAAATAAGAGCTATAATAACCAAGCCCCACACGGCGGCTATACCGGGTAGGCCCAAGGTCTCGCCCATGGTTTGATGTACAATAACACTGCCCGTACCTGTAAAAAGCAAGATAAACGTGGCAAGGAATTCGCTTAAGTATCGCTTCATATTATCTAAATGTACAAAAGGGTTTTAAACATCGTGCAAAAAATTAATAAGGCTTATATAGGGCTTTTAACGTCTTTTTAACTATACCTTTGCACATCCTTTTCGGAGACCGACAAATGAATTGTTTTAACTACTACCAACCGATGATGACGCAGGCATGTGCTGGTAGCATGTTCAATACCTGCAACGCAACTATTATTATCAATGGGCAATAATCCACGCGGGCAACATGGTGTACCGCTTTCCGCAGCAGGCGCTTTAATTACACTTGGCATCATATTCGGCGATATCGGTACCTCGCCTATATATGTTATGAACGCAATTCTTGCAGGGCATACTGTATCAAAGGAACTGATATATGGTGGCCTATCGTGCGTGTTTTGGACATTGATGATTGTTACCACTTTCAAGTACGTGTTTCTTGCACTTGAAGCTGACAATAAAGGCGAGGGCGGTATATTTGCCCTATACGCCTTAGTGCGCCGCTACAAAGTAACTTGGACGGTTTTTCCTGCTATAATAGGTTGCGCCATGCTAGTAGCCGATGGCTTTATTACACCGCCTATCTCTATATCATCGGCGGTAGAAGGCTTGCGCCTTATTAACCCCGATATATCTACCCACCAAGTACAGATAGTGGTTATCATTATCCTTACTGGCCTGTTCGTGTTCCAGCAGTTCGGCACCAAGGTAGTTGGCGGTATTTTCGGGCCCGTAATGCTAATATGGTTTACCATGATAGGGGTGCTGGGTGCCATGCAAATAATAAAGCACCCTGATGTATTGCACGCGCTAAATCCTTATTATGCCTATAACCTATTGGTAAACTACCCAGGTGGCTTTTGGCTGTTAGGTGCCGTGTTTCTATGTACTACTGGGGGCGAGGCATTGTACTCGGACCTTGGCCACTGCGGTAAAAGCAACATACGCGTAAGCTGGATATTTGTGTTATCGATGCTATTGCGTACCTACTTCGGGCAAGCGGGATTTCTTATAGGGGAGCACGATGGACATCACTGCCCAGAGGGCAAGGCGATATTCTA
>JAFDYM010000083.1 GCA_018267435.1 Bacteroidota bacterium
AACATGATAAAAGAGCTTTTTACAACAAATGTTGGTCGTTTTAAACTGGTAGCCGACCTGGAAGGCATCTCATTTTTGGTGCTTTTGCTTATAGCCATGCCCTTAAAATATGTATGGGGCCAGCCTTGGTTGGTACAAAACATAGGCATGGTACACGGTTTGCTGTTCATACTATATATCCTGGGTATATTCCAAAATAGGGAAGAATTGGGCTGGGATGGCAAAAAATCCGCATTGGCTGCATTTTTAAGTGTGGTCCCTTTTGGCACTTTCTACGTAACTAGAAAAATGATACCCGTAGTAAGATCACCGAAGGTATAGAAACATTGAGGGTTAAGCCCTTAACACCCCATATTGGGCAAAGTATATCCACATCGTTGTTTCCCTCGTAATGGGGCGGAAATCATGTTGTGTTTTCCACATTTTTAATCTATTTTCGTAACCTCTAATTAAGAAGACATGGAATTACAATATGCCATATTTGGCTTAGGAACGTCTGAAACCATTTTGATCATTGCAGCGTTGTTGTTGCTTTTTGGCGGCAAAAAAATACCTGAATTGATGCGTGGTATAGGTCAAGGCGTGCGCGAGTTCAACACTGCTAAAAGCAACATAAAGCAGGAGATTGAAGAGGGCATGAAAGAAAAGCCAGTAGCTAAAGCTACCGAAGAGAACAAGGCTTAAGCACCTACAAGAAACCTGAGAATTTTAAGACAACCTAAAGAGTTCAATTTAAAGCAAAGTTGAAGTGGCAGAAGTATCGTATAAAACTATCCTTGACATACAGTACGATTTAAAAGATGGCAAAACCACGGTTGAAGCCCTCGTAAATGCCTATTTACAGCGTATTGAAGAGAATAAACACCTAAATGTTTACTTGGAAGTATTTGGCGAAGAGGCGAAGGCCGAAGCGTTAAAGCTTGATAAAAAGATAAAAAACGGCGAGCCGGTGGGTCGCCTCTTTGGTTTGGTAATAGCCATAAAGGATAACATTTGCTACAAGCAGCACAAGGTATCGGCGGGCAGTAAAATACTGGAAGGCTTTACCTCGGTGTATAGCTCTACAGCAGTGGAAAGGCTATTGGTAGAAGATGCCATCATTATAGGCCGTACCAACTGCGATGAGTTTGCCATGGGCAGCAGCAATGAAAACTCGGCTTATGGCCCCGTGCTGAACGCGCAGGACAATAGCCGTGTACCTGGTGGTTCATCGGGTGGTTCGGCGGTGGCTGTGCAGGCCAACCTGTGCCAAGCTAGCTTGGGTAGCGATACTGGCGGTTCTATCCGTCAGCCTGCATCTTTCTGCGGTATTGTGGGTTTAAAACCCACTTATGGCCGCATTAGCCGTTGGGGCTTAATTGCTTACGCATCATCTTTCGACCAAATAGGCCCCTTTACGCATAGCGTAGAAGATGCCGCTTTGATAACCGAAGTTATATCGGGCAAAGATAGCTACGATGCTACTGCATCATCGGTAGCGGTAGATAGCTACAGCACTAAATTGAAATTTGACCGCAAGGCAAAAATTGCCGTGTTCCCTTCTACCCTTAACAGCGAAGGCTTGCATGCCGATGTAAAAAACGCCATAAACACCACGCTTGATGAGCTAAAGGCTGATGGCCACACGGTAGAAGAAGTAAGCTTCGACCTGTTGAAGTATTTGATTCCAACATACTATGTATTGACCACCGCCGAGGCTAGCAGCAACCTTGCCCGCTTTGATGGTGTACACTACGGCTACCGCAGCCCTAATGCTACCGATATGGAATCGGTGTATAAAAAGAGCCGTACCGAAGGCTTTGGCAAAGAAGTAAAGAACCGCATTATGCTAGGCACCTTTGTACTTAGTAGCGGTTATTATGATGCCTACTATAGCCGTGCCCAAAAAGTGCGCAGAATATTGACGGAGCAAGTACGCGGCCTGTTCAAGCAATACGACTTTATTATTCTACCTACCAGCCCTACCGTACCGTTCAAGTTTGGTGAAAAGACCGACAACCCGGTAGAGATGTACTTGGCAGATATATACACCGTGCTAGCTAATTTAGTGGGCATACCGGGCATATCGTTGCCACTGGCTAAGGACGATGCCGGCCTGCCAATAGGCGTACAGGTACTTGCCGATAACTTTAAAGAGGCCGATTTATTTGCCTTCAGCAAGCTATTAATGGAGCACAAATCTGTTAAACAAGACACACCAACAAGCACCCTATCATAAATAAACCCCTGAAAAGCCTAGCCTATAGCCCCAACTTTACCCTTAGTTTTACAAAGAAACATATATTAGCGGCAACAGTTAATTACAGGGCATGATAGCATACCTGAAAGGGAAAATTACGTCGAAGAGTCCAACTTACATCTTTCTGGAAACAGGAGGTATTGGCTATATGGTTAAAATTAGCCTGAATACCTATGCCCATATACAAAACCTGGTTGAGTGTACGTTACATACCTCGCTGGTGGTGAAGAACGAAGGACAGAATATTGCTGGCTTTGATTTGTATGGTTTTTTCGAGGAAGAGGAGAAGGATTTGTTCGAAAAATTCCTTTCGGTAAGTGGGGTAGGTGCGGCAACGGCGCGCATGATGCTATCGTCTTTCAAACCAGATGAACTGCGCCACGCCATATTAACAGAAAACGAAGCGCTGATACAGAGTGTTAAAGGCATTGGTCCAAAATCGGCTAAACGCTTGATACTGGAGCTGAAAGACAAAGTGGGCAAAATGCCTACAACAGGAACTTTGAATTTGCCGCAAATTCAAAACAATACATTAAAAGAAGAAGCGTTATTTGCACTCGTTGCACTAGGATTTAATAAACAAGCCGCTGAAAAAGTAGTAGTGAAACTTTTAAGCGCCAATGGCAACACCAGCGTAGAGAGCCTGATAAAGGATGCGCTGAAGCTATTGTAAGTATTAGAAACGGTATATATAATTGTTATTCTGCCAGATAAGTGAAAATAAGTAGTAAGCTGAAAAAACTTTTTGTAGCGGGTTCGTGCCTAGGGGTGCTGTGTGCAGTATATGCAGGCAGTAGTACCTTTCGTATGCGCAACCTGTTTCAACCGGTTGAGGCGCCAGAGTTAGTGGCAGATAGTCCGGAAATAAAACTGAAGTACCCTATAGATGAGCGCGAAGGCGACTTTGTGAGCGATGAATCGAAAGACCCTTTCTACCTAAAGGACCCTCCGGCTATAGTAGAGAACGTAGAATACGATTCGGAAACTGGTATGTATGTACTTACCGAGCAGGTGGCGGGCCAAAACGTACGCCCACCTATGTACATGACCTACGAGGAGTACCTAGACTATACCGAAAAGAAGGAGCGCGAAAAGTATTGGAAGGAGCGCAACAACGCCATTAACTTAATTGAGCAGAAGAGTATCATTCCGCCTGTAAATATTAAAAAGCCAGGCGTACGCGATATATTCTCGAAAGTATTGGGCGATAGCAAAATAGAAATACGCCCACAGGGTAACGTAGAAATAGTGCTAGGTGGCAACACGCAAAAAACCGCCAACCCTAACATACCGGAGCGCAACCGCCGTACTGGTGGCTTCGACTTCGACATGAACATAAACCTAAACGTAATAGGTAAAATAGGCGATAAGCTACAGCTGGGCGTTAAGTACAACACGCAAAGCGGTTTCGATTTCGATAACCAAATTAAGTTGGGTTATACTGGCGATGAAGACGACATCATTAAGAGCATAGAACTAGGTAACGTTAGTCTACCCCTACAAACCCGTTTAATAACAGGTAGCCAAACCCTGTTCGGGGCCAAAACACAGTTTCAATTCGGCCGCCTTACCTGGACCAGCATCATATCTCAACAAAAGGCAAAAAAGGAAACCGTAGTAATAGAAAACGGGGCACAGCGCCAAAACTTTGAAATAAAGGCCGACCAATACGAAGAGAACAAGCACTACTTCCTTTCGCAATATTTCCGCAACCAATATAACTATGCGCTATCGGGCTTACCTAACATTAAGTCGGTGGTAAACATTACACGTATAGAAGTATGGGTAACCAACCGCAACGGTAGTACGCAGAACGTGCGCGACGTGGTAGCACTTGCCGACCTAGGCGAGGCGCAGCCGTTTTCGCCACAAATAAACAGCACTGCCAATGGCGATGCGCGCCCGCGTAACGATGCGAACGATATATACCCTAAGCTTAGCTCGGTGCCATCTTATAGGTTTGTAGATAATGCAGTGGCTACCTTGATACAGCCTCCTTTCTCGCTACAACAAGGCCAAGATTTTGAGAAAACTTACGCCCGTAAGTTGAACGA
>JAFDYM010000084.1 GCA_018267435.1 Bacteroidota bacterium
GAATTGCGCGATAATGTGGGCGGCAGCAAGTCGCTGGTGTTCTCACAATACTTGGGCATGTTGGAAATGGTAGCGCAGGCTTGCAAGGCTGAAGGCATACCGTATCTGTACTTCGATGGAAGTACGCCGCTGAACGAACGCGCCGAAATGGTAAATAAGTTTCAAGATGAATCATCGCCTGAGCGTGTATTCCTTATCAGCTTAAAGGCAGGTAATGCGGGCTTGAACTTAACGGCTGCCGAGTACGTATTCCTGCTTGACCCTTGGTGGAACAACGCCGTAGAGCAACAAGCCATAGACCGTACACACCGTATCGGTCAAACCAAAAACATATTTGCCTACAAGCTTGTTTGCCGCAATACCATCGAGGAGAAAATATTGAACCTACAACAGAAAAAGAAGCAACTAAGCGAGGAACTGGTAACCGAGGAAGAAGGCTTTGTGAAACACCTGAGCCAGCAAGATATTGAGTTCTTGTTTGAGTAACGACCATTGACCACTGACGATTGACCATTGATTGTTTTGTAATCCTGAGCGAAGCGAAAGGTCTTTCTTTAGTTTTATTAGGGGCTTTACTGCTGCGCCTTGTTCATTCGCACGCGCGCCACGCGCCTTCGTACTGTTAATGCTTCTTATTCACCAAGCCATTAATGGTTTCGCCTTGCTGCAAAGGTATTAGGTGTATATGTAGGTGTGCTACAGATGTTCCTTCAACTACCAGTCCTATTTTGTTACAAGCGTATTGTTCTTTTAGTAAAGTTGAAACCTGACGTACCGATTGAAAAAGTGCTGTATGCTCGGTTTCGCTTAGCTCCTCTAGGCTCTCGGCATGTTGCTTGGGTATAAGCAAGGTGTGACCGATTGTAACGGGGTGTGCATCGGTAAAAGCTATATGCATACCATTTTTCCAAACGATTTCGTGTTTTGGTATGTTAGCGTTTGCTATTGAACAGAAAATGCAATTCATGTATTGAATTAAATAAAAATGCTTGATGATTTCCAGGAATATCAATCTTGCCTTCACCTTTTTTAGCTACAAGCAATTAGTGTTTCCCTTACTTTAGCCACATGGCAAACTTATTCTCACCTATTACTATTAAAGATATTACCCTTAAGAACCGCATTGTGGTATCGCCTATGTGCCAATACAGCAGCATAGACGGCTTTGCGAACAATTGGCACTTGGCACATTTAGGCGGCTTTGCTACCCACGGCTCGGCGCTGATAATAACCGAGGCTACGGCTGTTAGTCCAGAAGGGCGCATAAGCTACGGCGACCTTGGTATATGGAAGGATGAGCATAAAGAGAAGCTGAAGGAGATAGTAGACTTTGTGCACGAGCATGATGCCTTGATAGGCACGCAGCTAGCGCACGCAGGCCGCAAGGCTAGCCACCACAAGCCTTGGGATGGCAACAAACAGATATTACCCAACGAAACCAACGGTTGGCAAACGGTAGCGCCAAGCGCCTTGGCATTTGCCGAGGGTGAGGACACGCCACAGGCATTGGATAAAGCAGGTATTGATAAGGTAGTAGCCGACTTTAAAGCCGCCGCCAAGCGCGCTTACGAGGTAGGCTTCGATGTGATAGAACTACACGGCGCACATGGTTATCTCATCAACCAGTTCCTATCGCCGCTTAGCAATGCGCGGACTGATGAATACGGTGGTAGCTTTGAAAACAGGATAAGACTATTGCTTGAAGTGATAGAAGCGGTGCATGAAGTATGGCCGTGCACCAAGCCATTGTTTGTGCGCATATCTGCTACCGACTGGGTAGAAGGCGGCTGGATGATTGAAGACTCGATAGCATTAGCCAAGGTGCTAAAAACTAAAGGTGTTGACCTGATAGACTGTAGCAGCGGTGGCAGTTCTGCCACGGCGCGCTATGCGCTAGGCCCAGGCTACCAGGTGCCATTTGCTGAGCAGGTAAAGCATGGCGCCGATATACTAACTGGCGCTGTGGGTATGATAACAGAACCTACCCAAGCAGAGAAGATAATAACCAGTGGCAAAGCTGATTTGGTATTCCTTGCCCGTCAGCTATTGCGCGAGCCATCGTTCCCTTTGCGTGCCGCGCATGAGTTAGGTGCTGAGGTAAAATGGGCGGTGCAGTACGAAAGGGCACAGTGGAAGAAGTAGCTTAGCTTTATTTGCCGCAGCGTCCTCTGCGAGAGACGCTGCGGGAGGATGAGGCGTTTCTTCTTTGCCCACGATTTAAATCGTGGGCTACGGATAGGTAGGAGTGTGGTATTGGCAATTGTGCCTAATGCCAGAGTTGTAGAGTAGTTTGAATGAATATCAATAGCCCATGAATTAATTCATGGGCTAGGAGTTAGCCCACAATAAAAAAAGCCCCAACAAGTGGGGCTTTCAATTAGTTAGGTGGCGGCTACTAGTGCTCGTCTTCGTTAAAGAAGAAGTCCTCTTTAGTAGGGTAATCAGGCCATATATCTTCTATGCCTTCATACAATTCACCGTCGTCGTCTAGCTCCTGTAGGTTTTCAATTACTTCAACAGGTGCGCCTGCACGTATAGCGTAGTCTATCAATTCATCTTTGGTAGATGGCCAAGGTGCGTCTTCTAAGTATGATGCAAGTTCAAGTGTCCAGAACATAGTATTCTCCTTTTATTTTGGGTATTAGGGCGCAAAAGTAAATTTTTCCACCACCCAAGCAACTCATTTTTTCCTTTTTTAATAGTTATGCACAATCAACGGGTTTATCCCCATCTTATTTTGTGTGCCGTGCGTGGACTGATAAACAGACAATGTCTGCCTTTTTCAACAAGGCTGTAGGTTAATTGTACTGCCTGCTAAGGCTGCAATGCCCTAAGTTTGAGGGAACAAAATTGCGAGTTTTGGCAGATAGAAAAGGAACCACCTATTTTTATTCAATAATTGGTATTGCGCTAGTGCTATTAGTATTGGGCATTGCTGGTGCTTTGGGTATTGAGGCGCGCCGCCTTACCACTAACCTAAAGGAAAACCTAACGGTAGAAGTGGTGCTGAAGGACGAGGTAACGCCTGAGCAAATAAATAGCTTACAAGCTAGCATTAAGGGTAAGCAGTATGTAAAAAATATCAAGTTTGTATCGAAAGATGAGGCTGCCGCTACGCTGAAGAAAGATCTTGGAGAAGACTTTTTGGATATACTGGGCTATAACCCGCTATATGATAGTTACTTGATAAACCTGTATGAGCAGTATGCCAACGAACAGAGCGCTGAAACCGTGAACAAAGAGATAGCTGCACTGCCAGGTGTAAAGCAGTTAAACTTTCAGAAAAACGAATTGCAGAACATAAACTTGGTAATAGGCCGCGCTAGTATGGTAATATTGATAGCTGCGGGGCTTCTGTTAGCATTTGCCATTTCGCTTATATTTAACACCATAAGGTTGGCCATGTTCAGCAACCGCTTTACCATTAAAACCATGCAGCTTTTCGGTGCTACTAGATGGTTCATTATCAAACCATTTCTAGGTAAAAGTATACTTAATGGCCTTGTAAGTGGGTTTATAGCTTGCTTGCTTTTGGGCGCATTGTTATTGTATGTTGACTATACCCAGCCCGACCTTGCTTTGCAAACTGATTTAATTACATTTGCCATGCTTTTTGCGGCTTTGGTGCTATTTGGCATCCTTATATCGTTTCTAAGTACATCTATAGCCGTGTTGCGCTACTTGCGCATAAAAGTTGATGACTTGTATTAAACACTAAACATGGCCAAACAACAAGTAACCGCTACTGCTAAAACCACCGTTACCAAGGCTGCTGCCGCTAAGCAACAGCCTACAGGTCCGGTACTTCCCTTTATATTCGATAGAACCAACTACCTGATAATGATAGCTGGTGTGGTGGTAATATTGATAGGCTTTGTATTGATGAGTGGTGGCGCTACTGCTGACCCAAATGTATTCCCTAAAGAAGAACTTTACAGCTTTCGCCGTATAACCTTGGCGCCTATAGTAGTAATGATAGGTTTTGGTATAGAGATATTTGCCATACTAAAAAGACCTAAGAACTAATGACAACTGCCGAGGCGATTATCCTAGCGGTAGTAGAGGGGTTGACAGAGTTTTTGCCGGTATCTTCCACAGGGCACTTAATACTTACACAAGCTGCTATGAAACTGGAAGGAACTGCCTTTACTAAGGTGTTCCTTATCAATATTCAATTTGGCGCTATCCTTTCGGTAGTATTATTATACTGGAGGAGGTTTTTTCAATCGTTCGATTTCTACTTTAAACTATTTGTAGCCTTTATACCCGCTGCTGTATTGGGTTTATTGTTGAATGATTTGATAGACGAATTATTGGAGAGCGTAACTACTGTTGCTATATCGCTGGTAGTAGGTGGTGTGGTATTGATATTTGTAGACAGGATATTTAAGCAGCAAATAGAAGATGCTGCTAATGATACTGTAGATGAAGTATCGGTTAAGTCGATAAACGAATTAGGGTTAGAAGAAAGAAACCTGCATGCAAAGGACTTAGAGCTGAACTACCTTCAAGCATTCATTATAGGCTGCTTTCAATGTATAGCTATGATACCTGGCGTGTCGCGTTCTGCTTCTACCATTATAGGTGGCCTTACCCAAAAGCTGAATATGAAGCGCGCAGCTGAGTTCTCATTCTTTCTTGCCGTACCTACCATATTTGCCGCAGCAGCGTACAAGTTATTAAAGGGTTTCGGAGATATAAAGGGCAGCGATATAAGCTTGCTATTAATAGGTAACGTAGTGTCATTCATAGTAGGTATGATAGCCATTAAATTCTTTATAGGTCTCATAACTCGTTATGGTTTGAAGTTCTTCGGCTACTACCGCATTATACTAGGCTTGGCCATACTTGCCCTTGCCGCTATGGGCCACAAATTGGAAATACCGGGCTAATGGATTTTATACAGGGCGAGGCATTGCTGGTGAACAAGCCGCTGGAGTGGACTTCGTTCGATGTAGTTAACAAGCTGCGCTATGCCCTAAAGCGCAAAACAAGCAATAAGAATTACAAAGTAGGCCATGCAGGCACGCTCGATCCCTTGGCGAGTGGTTTGCTCATTATCTGCTGTGGTAAAATGACCAAGCGTATAGATGAGTTTACAGGTATGGATAAGGAATACACAGGCACCATTACCATAGGCGCTACTACGCCTTGTTTCGATAAGGAACTGCCGCCCGATGCCTTCTACCCAACGGAACATATAACTGAAGAGCTGTTGCGCGAAACCGCTAAGCAGTTTGTGGGCCTAATACAGCAGTATCCACCTATTTACTCTGCCGTAAAGGTAGATGGGCAGAAGGGGTACCTAGCCGCGCGCAAGGGCAAGGATATAGAACTAAAGGCGCGCGAAATAACCATCATAGAATTTGAGTTGACACGCATAGCTATGCCCGAGGTTGACTTCCGCGTGGTATGTAGCAAGGGTACGTATATCCGTTCGCTAGCTAACGACTTTGGCAAGGCATTGAACAGCGGCGCATACCTAAGCGCGTTGTGCCGCACACAAATAGGCGAATACAAACTAAGCAATGCCCTAAGCATAGAAGATACCATTAAGCGCATAGAGGCTGCTCCTGCACCGCCGGTTGAGGAAAAATAGCTGCAATAGAACGCTGATTAATGATGATTTTTATGATTAATAATCTTTGCGTTTTCACTTTGCGCCCTTTGCGTGAAACTGTATTAAACCGTAACTTAGCCCCATGCGCGTATTTAGGGATTTGAACAACCTGCCACAGTTTAATAATTCGGTAGTTACCATTGGTACATTTGATGGGGTACACCTAGGCCACCAAAAGCTGATAGAGCGCATAACCGCGCAGGCTAAACGCATAGGCGGCGAAAGCATCATTGTAACCTTCAATCCGCACCCACGCATAGTTATAAACCCCGAAGACAAGAGCCTAAAGCTGCTGAACACCATAGAGGAAAAGATAGCCTTGCTAGAACAATATGGCGTAGATAATGTGGTGGTAGTACCTTTCAGCAGGGACTTTAGCGAGCAGAGCGCAGAGGAATACATCAGCAATTTTTTGGTAAAGAACTTTCAGCCTAAGTATATAGTAATAGGCTACGACCACCGCTTTGGTAAAAACCGTAGCGGCGACTACAAACTGCTTGAGCAGGTGAAGGGGCAGTATGGTTATGAAATAGAAGAGATAACCAAGGAAACGCTAGACGATATAGAGATAAGCAGCACCAAGATACGTAAGGCACTTGCAGAGGGCGATGTGAGCCTTGCAAATGATTTGTTAGGACACCGATATACGCTTGGCGGCAACATTGTAAAGGGCTTTCAGAATGGTAGAAAGCTAGGCTATCCTACTGCTAATATACAAGTGGCAGATGCTTATAAATTGATACCACGCATGGGTGTGTATGCCGTGCTGGTGCGCTATAAAGATAGCGTGCTGAAGGGTATGCTTAACATAGGCTTTAACCCAACTTTCGAGGGTAAGCAGCAAACGGTAGAGGTAAACATTCTCGACTTCGATAAAGATATATATGGCGAAAACCTAGTACTTGAATTTATAAAGTACACCCGCCCCGAGCTAAAGTTTACTACCCTGCCCGACCTGATAGCCGCTATTGACAACGACAAGGTAGAGATAACCGAGATACTTAAAGAGTATTAATACTATTATCAACCTTTAACGTTTAATGTTCAAACTGCGCGCCTTTATATACCGCGTAAAATAATATTTTAGCCCTATGCAATTTCTTCATCCTTGGTTTTTGTGGGCATTGGCTGCGCTGGCTATACCGGTTATCATTCACCTGTTCAATTTCCGCAGGTTCAAAACCGTGTACTTCAGCAATGTTGCCTTTCTGCGCGAGGTGAAGGAGGAGACTGCTGCCCGCAGCAAAATAAAGCACCTGTTAGTTTTGGCGGCGCGTATACTGGCTTTGGCCTTCTTGGTATTCGCATTCGCGCAGCCATTTATACCTAACAAAAATGCAGGGCTAAATACAGGTAAGAAGTTTGTGAGTGTGTATATCGATAATTCATTTTCGATGAATGCGGTGAGTGGTGGTAGAAGCTTATTAGACAAAGCCAAACAAGCCGCTAAGGAAGTAGCAAAGAACTACGGTGCCGATGACCAGTTTCAACTATTAACGAACGATTTTGAAGGCAAGCACCAGCGCCTAGTGGGTAAGGAGGAGTTTTTAACCATGGTAGATGAAATAGAAGCTGCCCCTGCCGTGCGCAACCTAGGCGAAATAAGCAAGCGCCAGAAGGATGCCCTAAGCCGCGAGAACAGCAAGAATCGCATAGCATACCTACTGCGCGACTATCAGCAGAACATGGGCGAGTTGTCGGTTGATTCATCAATAACATATAACCTAGTACCACTGGCTGCCGATGCGCAGGCCAATGTGTATATAGATAGCTGCTGGTTTATCGAGCCGGTGCAGTTGCTAGGGCAGCAAGCATCGTTGATAGTAAAGGTGACGAATAGCGGCGAGAAGGCAGCTGAGAACAACCGCCTAGTGATGAAGCTGAACGGCCAAGCCAAAGGCATGAGCGAGTTGAATGTAGATGCGGAGTCGTTCGTGTATGATACCATTACCTTTAGCATAGCACAAGCAGGTTGGAACAAGGCCGAGTTGAGCATACAAGATTATCCGATAACCTATGATGATAACTACTATGCTGCATTCAATGTGGTAGAA
>JAFDYM010000085.1 GCA_018267435.1 Bacteroidota bacterium
ACTATCGATATACCATTTACAGTTATTCCTTTTAATGGTATAACTGTAGTAACACCTAACGGCGGCCAAACATGGGGCGCTGGTACAACCCAGTTGATAGGCTGGAATGCCCAACCTGGTATTTCTTCGTTTAACCTTCAGTATTCTTTAAACGGTGGTACATCGTTTAGCACAATAGCTAACAACCAACCGGGCTATTCATATAGCTGGACATTGCCAAACGTAAACTCGAGCAATGTAATAGTACGTGTGGTAGATAATGCCAATACATGCCGTACCGATGTAAGCGATGCGCCACTTACCATTATACCATTACAGCCTGTGCTTACAGCACCAAACGGCGGCGAGGTTTGGAATGTGAATAGTACACAAGGTATTACTTGGACCGCTTCAACCTTCCACTCGGCAGTTAAGTTGGCTTACAGTATGGATAATGGTGCCAACTGGATATTGATAACTAACTCTACTTCTAACTCAGGGTCATACAACTGGACTGTGCCAAATGCGGTATCAAATCAATGCCGCGTGCGTGCTGCCAATGTGCAGGACACTACATGGTTCGATATTAGCGATGCAACATTTACTATTGTTCAACCTAAGCCAATACTTACTTACCCTAACGGCGGCGAGGTAATAGACCCAGGCGCTACTACAGCTATTACATGGAACGCAAATACTGTGAATAGCACTAATGTGCGTTTGGAATTTTCGAACAACAATGGCTTTACTTGGAGTACTATTGTAAGCAATGCTACCAATTCTGGTACTTATTCAAACTGGACACCAGTAGGCAGCAATGTGCCATTAACGCAGTGTTTGGTAAGGATAGTAAACCTAGATTTTCCTCAGCAAATTGATACCAGCAATGCTGTATTTACCATCAATCCTTATGTAAAACTTAACTACCCTAACCTGGCCACCGATACGGTGCGCAACTGTCAATCGGTAGGTGTAACATTTAGAAAGTACCCTGCAGGTTCAGGTACTTATTACGCATTCTACACCACTACCAATGGTGCCGTGTGGGATTATTTGGGCTCGGTATCTACTGTAGCAAGTAAGACTAACTATACTATTACAGGTTCTATACCTAGCTCGGTTGCAGGTGGACCGATTAAATTTAAGGTTAATGCCATTAATGGCGACCCTTATTTGCAGTCGTATGTTTACCAAGATAGCAGCGATGCTGCAGGAGTTCTTGTATATCCCCCTATTGATATAACCGTAACTGCGCCAAACGGTGGAGAAACATTAACGGCTTTATCGCCATATACTATTACATGGACCAACGGGCCAAGTGTATCGGGCACATACCGTATACGTTACTTTAGCACTACTACAGGTTTAAGCATTGTAGCTAGCAACGTAACAGGCAATAGCTACTCGTGGACCGTACCTAACGTAGTAAACCCTGGTAATGATTGGAAGATAAGGGTAGAAGACCAAACTAATACTTGTAAGATAGATTCAAGTGACAACTTCTTTACCATAGCGCCGGCTACGCCTGTAGTTACATCGCCAAATGGTGGCGAGTTTTGGGGTGCTAATAGCAACCAAACTATAACATGGACGGCTAACACATTCTTTACTACTACGGTTAAGATAGAGTACAGCCTTGATGGCGGAAACAACTGGATAGTGTTGAACGCTGCTGCTACCAACGATGGTAGCGAACCTTGGACGGTGCCTAATACGCAATCGAGTACCGCATTGGTGCGCATAAGCACTACCGCCGCACCTATATTGAGCGATGTAAGTAATGCAGTGTTTACAGTAGGTTATCCTACCCCTATACTTACCAGCCCTAACAGCGGTACCTTCGAGTACAGCCAACCTATTACAATAGCATGGGATGTAGCATCTATCAATTCAACTACAACCAGGTTAGAGTACTCGACTGATAGCATGCAAACCTGGACCTTGATAACTACTACCGCAACAGCAAACGGTAGCTATAGCTGGACTGCACCTAATGTAACTACAACCAAGTTCTTTGTACGTGCTATGAATACTTTGAACTTAAACGTGTGGGATGCGAACAACACGGCCATGACTATACTGCGCCCAATGCGTCTAACATCGTTCAATACACAGCAGAATTTGATAGGATGCCAAACGGCTACGTTCACTGTTTCGCGCAGCCCTTATGTGCTTGAAAACGCGCGTATGCAGTATTCGCTTGACGGTGGTGCTACATGGACGAATATCGGAAGCTCTATTTCAAGCGGCGGTGCCGTAAACCAGAATGCAACATGGTCGGTACCTAATATTACGGCTACCAATGTACAGTTCAGGGCCATATTTACCACTACACAAACCTATGCCGATACGGCAGATGTAGGTACTCATACTATTACTGAAGAATTTCCTATTACGATTACTGCACCCAATACTAACGTACAGTTGGTGCCAGGGCAGAACGTTACTATATCGTGGACCAATACTGCTAACGTAAGTGGCATTTTTGGAATATCTCTTTATGAGAACGGCGCACAGATACAGAATATAGCTACCAACGTAACCGGTAACAATTATATATGGACCGTGCCTAACAACCCTGGTACATCTGAATACACTATACGTGTTTACGATGGCAACAATACCTGTAAATTCGATACTACAGATACCCGTTTTACTATATTACCTAATACCCCTTTATTAACTTCTCCAAACGGCGGTGAGACCTGGTGGGCATTCCAATCGCAGAACATAACATGGAACCCTGCTACATTCTATAATAATGTTCGCTTAGATTACTCATTGGATAGCGGTTTGACATGGATAAACATAGCTACGTCTACCACAAATAATGGTACGTTCTCGTGGGCCATACCTTCTACTACACCTTATACTACCAAGGCCTTGGTAAAGATTTCGGATGCAACTAACCTTGCCTTATTCGATGTAAGCAATGCCGTATTTACCTTAAAGCCGATGGTACGCATACTTACACCAAACGGGGGGGCTACCT
>JAFDYM010000086.1 GCA_018267435.1 Bacteroidota bacterium
AAACAGCTACGATGCTTACCGCAGCACTGTTCCCTTAACCGAATACAGTTTCTACGAGCCATACATTGAGCGCATAAAACAGGGCGAGCAAAAGGTGATGTGCGCAGAGCGCGTGCGCTGGTTTGGCAAAACCGCAGGCACCACCAGCGGCAAAAGCAAGCTGATACCTATAACCCGCAGCATAGTGCGCCACTGCCACGTGCGCGGCACCTTCTACGGCTTGTCCATTCTACATATGTATGACAGTACGGTAGATATACTCAACCACAAGAACTATGCACTATCGGGCGGCGTGTACGAAACACTGCCCAGCGGCATAACCATAGGCGATATATCGGGCATAATGATGCGCAACATACCCTTGCCATTCCGCAGTATATATGTGCCAAACAATGCACTAATGACTGCCAGCAGTTGGCAAGAGAAACTTACACAAATACCCGATGCCATTAAAGATGCCGACGTGGGCAACATGATAGGCATACCTACCTGGCACTTGGCGGTGCTAAGGCAACTGCACCACAAGCTAAAGTTCAACAAGCTAGTTGACGTATGGAAGAACCTGCGCATCTTCTTTCATGGCGGAGTGAACTTCGAGCCATACAGGCAGCAGTTTAAAGACCTGATAGGTAGGGAAGATTTCATCTTCTACGAAATATATAATGCCACGGAGGGCTTCTTCGGCGCGCAGGCTAAACTGTACGAAACAGGTATGCTGTTGTTGACCGATACCAGCATCTTTTACGAGTTTATACCCTTTGCCGATTATAATACCGATAGGGCCAAAGCTATAGATATAAGCGAGGTAAAAACCGATGTACCTTATGTTATAATAATAAGCGCACCCAATGGCCTGCTGCGCTATGTAATAGGCGATGTGGTAAGCTTTACCAGCACCGAGCCATATACCTTTAAAATAACGGGCAGAACACAGGAATACATCAATGCCTTTGGCGAAGACCTGATGCTAAGCCACGTAAGCAATGCGCTTACCGAGGCAAATAAAATACACGCATGTAGCATTAAAGAATACACCGTAGCACCACAATACATTGATATAGATAAGCAGGGCAAGATTCAATTTTTGATAGAGTTTGAAACACCACCTGCCAATGTAGCTGCCTATGAGGCTGAATTGGATAGGCAACTACAGCTACAGAACAGCAACTATGCCCAAAAGCGCAACAACAGTATAGCCTTAACGCAGCTTCAGGTTATAGTGGCCAAGCCCAATTTGTTTTATAACTGGTTGGAAAGCAAGGGCAAACTAGGTGGGCAAAACAAGATGCCTAAATTGGTAAATGGCAGGCAAGTAATAGACCTTTTACTTGACGAGAATTAGTACTTGACTGTAAGGGTAATTTTCTATATTTACCATACGCATTAGTTGCAATCATAACATATAGGCGTGTGAAACCTACTGCAAAAGAAGAAACAGTGCTAAACGATACCCCTGCTTCAGACAATGATTTTGAAAACATTGTAGAGATATCGCCATTCCCAATTATGATACATAAAATGGGAACAATAAGATATGTAAATAACTTATGCGTAGAGCTGTTCGGCTTTAAAAGTGCCGATGAAATAGTAGGCAAAAACTTTTTCGATTTTACCTTGGAAGAGGACCGCGAGTATGTAATAAACACCGTGCGCACCGCTACCGATAACAAGGACATTCGCAACAACATAGTAGAGGCACGCATACGCCTAGCCAATGGTAAGGTGGTAAAAACCCAAACCAAAAGTTCTCCCATCAAGTTTCGGGGCGAAGACTGCCGCATGGTGGTAGCGCACAACTATGCTTTGGCCAATAGGCACGAGGAAGAGCTGAAGGCCAAGAACCTGTTGCTTGAAAAAATAAGCAGTACTATACCCGACCATATCTCCATATTCAACCTTGCAACCAACGAACTGGTATATCATAACTTTTACTTTGGCGAAATGCTCGGCATACCTTATGAAAATAGGCCCGAGTCGATGTTCGACCTGTTTACCGATGACCACAAAAGCGTGGCTGCTGCACAGTATGCCAAGCTGTTTACGCTTAAGGAAGATGAGATTTTCACCTCTACCTCTAAGTACAAGCACCGCGATGGAGGTATAAAATATTTGCTAAGCCGCATTACGCCTTTCTCGTTCAATGCCGATGGTACGGTTAAAGAAGTACTGTCGAGCACTATAGATATAACCGAAGCGAAGGAGGCCGAACTAAAAACACAGCGTAGCGAAAGGCTGTATAAAACCATAGCCGAGAACTTGCCGAATGGCAGCGTAGTTGCTTTCGATACAGACCTTAGGTTTACCATGGCTGAAGGACCGCTGCTAGCAAAGCAAGGCTTTGATACGAGTGGTATATTAGGCAAAACTGCATACGATAGTAAGCCTAACGAGCATGGCTGGAGCTATATGATTCCATATTTCGAGCAAGTGCTGCAAGGCAAAAGTTTTTACTTGGAAGTACCCGACCCGCGCTTTCATTACCACATACTGCTGAAGCCGCTATACGAAGGCGATAAGATATATGGCGGCCTAAACATAACGCTGGATGTAAAAGAAATAAAGGAAACGCAGAGCGCCTTGAGCAAAAGCGAAGAAGAGCGCAAGACCATACTGATGGCGCTGCCCGATACCGTTTTTCAAGTAGATATAACCGGGCGCATACTCGACTTTTACCCTGGCGATAGTTTCGGCGAAGAACTGCAGGCACTGAACTTTGTGGGTATGAACGTGAAGAACTACATACCTGCTGCTGATTATAACACTGTGCTGCGTGTACTTAAAGCTGCCATAGAAACAGGCGAAATGCAAACCTACGAGCACGTGTACCGAGAAGGTGGGCTGGAGCTTTATTTCGAGTTTAGAACACTGCCTATAAACGATACGCAGGCAGTAGTAATAGTGCGCGATGTAACATCGCTGCGCAAAACACAGAACGCGCTAAACCACAAGGTGCTTGAACTAAGCGATAAAAACATGGTGCTGGAAAGATACATAACCAGCAATGCCGAGCTTGAGAAATTTGCCTACATAGCCAGCCATGACCTGCGCGAACCTGTGCGCAGTATTATAGGCTTTGCGCAACTAGTGCAGCGCCGCAATGGCGAGCAGCTAAGCGCCGAAGCTAATGAGCACCTAGAGAACATTATTAGCAGCGGTCACCGTATGTACTCGCTAGTACATGGCCTGCTTGATTACTCTCG
>JAFDYM010000087.1 GCA_018267435.1 Bacteroidota bacterium
AACGGTGGCGCTAACGGCGCAGCAGCTATAAATACCCCAACGGGCGGTGCTGGTGGTTATACCTATAACTGGATACCTGGCAACCCTGTAGGCGATGGCACGGTAAGTGTTACAGGCCTAGCTGCCGGCTCATGGACGGTACAGGTTACCGATGCGAACAGTTGCACGGCTAGCCAAGCATTTACGGTTACCCAGCCTACTGCAATTTCTGTTACCCCTTCTTCGCAGACCAATGTAAGCTGCAACGGTGGCGCTAACGGCGCAGCAGCTATAAATACCCCAACGGGCGGTGCTGGTGGTTATACCTATAACTGGATACCTGGCAACCCTGTAGGCGATGGCACTGTAAGTGTTACAGGCCTAGCTGCCGGCTCATGGACGGTGCAGGTTACCGATGCGAACAGTTGCACGGCTAGCCAAGCATTTACGGTTACCCAGCCTACTGCAATTAATTCAAGTGTTATTTCACTTACTAATGTGTATTGCAATGGAGGTACAAATGGAGCTGCTAGCATAAATGCAACTGGTGGTGCGGGTAGCTACACATATAGCTGGGCACCTAGTGGCGGTAATGCTGCTATGGCCTCAGGCTTAGCAGCGGGTTCATATACCGTAACTATACAAGATGCCAATGCTTGTACCAAAACGCAAAATGTAACTATAACCCAGCCTACGGCATTAGCGGCTACTACGTCATTTACTAATGCTACTTGTAGCGCTGCCGATGGTAGTGCAAGCATTAGCGTAAGCGGTGGTACGCCATCATATACTTATAGTTGGGCGCCAAGCGGCGGTACAGGTGCTACCGCATCGGGCTTATCGGCTGGTACATACACCGTAACTGCTACCGATGCTAATACATGTCAAATATCAAGAACTGTAACTGTTGGTACTACTATTAATTTGGTAGTTACGCCTTCGCAAACCAATGTAAGCTGTAACGGTGGTAGCAATGGTACTGCAACCGTTAGCGTTACGGGCGGTTCTACACCATATACATATAGTTGGGGCCCAAGTGGTGGCACCAATGCTACAGCTTCAGGTTTAGCAGCGGGTACTTATACGGTAACAATTACAGATAACGTAGCTTGCCAAACTACTCAAACATTTACGCTAACTCAACCTGCTATTATAACAGGAGGCACAGCTGTAACTACTGTGTCATGTTTTGGTGGTGCCAATGGTACTATCGATCTTACGGCAACAGGTGGCACAGGGGCGTATACATTTGTATGGAGCAACGGTGCAACTACCGAAGATGTAATCGGCCTTGTTGCTGGTTCATATTCAGTTACTGTTACCGATGCTAATGCTTGTACTGCTAGCTTCTCTACTACAGTTTCTCAGCCTACTGTACTTGCTCTTTCTAATAGTGTTACAAACTCGCTATGTAGTGGCCTAAGCAATGGTAGTATTGATCTTACTGTAAGCGGTGGTACTGCTGCGTATACTTATCTGTGGAGCAATACTGCAACTACTCAAGATATATCTGGCCTTGCCGATGGTACATATACAGTAACTGTTACTGATGCTAATGGCTGTACAGCTACTGCTAGCGCTACAGTGCAATCGCCAGTAGCGGTAAGCACTACTACTACTGTAACTAATGTAAACTGCAACGGTGGTAACAATGGTAAAGTTGTATTGAACCCAACAGGTGGTACTACACCTTATACTTATGCTTGGAGCACTGGTGCAACAATAGATAGTATTGTTAACCGTACTGCAGGTTCTTACTCTTATACTGTTACCGATGCTAATTCTTGTAATGTAATAGGTACAGTTTCTATAACTCAGCCTACTATGTTGGCTATAAATACTACGGTTACTGCTAATGTACTTTGCTACGGCGAAAGCACAGGGGCTATCGATGCTACAGTTACGGGTGGTGTTACGCCATATACTTATAACTGGAGCAATGGCACACATAACGAAGATTTGACTAATGCACCTGCTGGTAGCTATACATTGGCTGTGATTGATGCAAATAACTGTCAAATAAGCAAAGGTGCTGGTACTGTTACCCAGCCTGCTACAGCTCTATTTTTTGTTCTCGACTCTACCAAGGATGTTAACTGTAATGGTGCAACTACTGGTTCAATATATACTACTGTTAGTGGTGGTACATCGCCATACAGTATAGTATGGAGCAATGGTTCAACTGCCGACGATGCAACTGATTTGGCTGCTGGTTCATACAGCGTTACTGTTACTGATGATAACGGTTGTAGTGCAAGTGTTTCAGCAACCCTTACGCAGCCTACCTTATTAACTTTCGATACAACTGTAACTAATATTTCGTGCTACGGCGCCTCTACCGGTAGTATAGATGTGGAGGTAGCGGGTGGTACATTCCCGTATCAATTTGCTTGGAGCAATGCATCTATAAATGAAGACTTATCAAATCTTGTTGCAGGCTCTTATTCGCTTACTATTACCGATGGCGCAGGCTGCACATTACCTACTGGTCCTATAGTGGTTAGCCAATCTCCTAATTTTGGTGGTACACTCGATTCATTGAAGAATGTAACTTGTTTTGGCTTAAGTAACGGCGCTATCTATTTGACAGCCGCTGGTGCTACGCCTCCATACACTTACTTGTGGAGCAACGGTGCCACAACTGACGATATAGTAAACGTAACGGCGGGTGCTTATGTGTTAACTATTACCGATGCTTTAGGATGTAATTTTAATACCCCTCCATTCCAAGTGGCGCAACCTTCTGCTCCATTGGCTGTGGCTGTTACTACTGCCAATAGCTTAACATGTAATGGTGCGGCAAATGGTTCTATTAATATTACGGTAACAGGCGGTACTGCCAGCTACATGTACATGTGGAGCAATGGTGCTATTACTGAAGATGTAGTGGGCTTAACTGCTGGTGCTTATCAAGTAACTGTTACCGATGTCAATGGCTGTACTGCTGTTTCTCAATCTGTAACCCTTACAGAACCTAGTACGCTTGCAGGCGGTATAGTTACCCAAGCAGCAAGTTGTAATGGTACGGCTACAGGTACAGCTAACCTGACTGTATCTGGCGGCACTACTGCATATAGCTTTGTATGGAGCAATGGTGCAATAACCGAAGATGTTGCAGGTTTGGTAGCAGGTACTTATACTGTAACTATAACCGATGCCAACAATTGTAGCGTATCTGTTTCGGCTACTGTAACCGAGCCAGCCTTACTTGTAGCTATTGCGGTACCTACCAATGCACTTTGTAATGCTGCAAATGGTTCGGTTGATTTAACTGTAACTGGCGGTACACAGCCTTATGGATATAACTGGAGCAATAGTACCACTGCTGAAGATTTAGCTTCGGTAGCAGCAGGTACTTATAGCGTAACTGTAAACGATAACAATGGTTGTATAGCTAATACTAGCGTTACCGTAACTCAGCCTACTGCAATAGCTATAACCAACGCAGTGTTAGATGTAGCGTGTAACGGTGGTGCCGATGGTGAAATAGATATTGAAGTAAGTGGTGGTACAGGCGCATATAGCTATGCTTGGAGCACTAGTGACAATACACAAGATGTAGCTGGCCTTACTGAAGGTTCTTATGCGGTAACTGTTAGTGATGCTAATAGTTGTACTACTTCTGCCACATTTACAGTAGCTGAGCCAACTGCGCTTACGTTAAGTACAGTAGCAGACGATGCTAGCTGTAATGGGGGTACCGATGGTGCTATAGATTTAACCGTAACAGGCGGAACTAATCCTTATTCTTATATTTGGAGCAATGCAGCAACTACGCAGGATGTTACTGGGCTTAATGCTGGTACTTACACTGTAACTGTTACCGATGATAATAGCTGCGTTAATATTGTTTCAGTTACTGTTAGCGAGCCAACAGCCCTTGCGCTTAATTCGCAAGTTACACATGTGCAGTGTTTTGCTGGGAACAACGGCGCTATCGATTTGACAGTAAGTGGCGGTACTGCTTCATATACTTATGTATGGAGCAACGCTGCAACTACTGAAGATATAACTGGCCTTGTGGCTAATACATACAATGTAACAGTTACTGATGCTAATACATGTTCTGCATCGGCTGCTATAATTGTAGGCGAGCCTACATTGCTTATAGCCAGCGCTGTGGCTAGCCCAGCATTGTGCAATGGCGGTACAGGTTTGGTAGATGTAACTGTAACCGGCGGAGCTCCTGCTTATACATTTGTATGGAGCAATGCAGCAACTACAGAGGATATAAACGATGTGGCAGGCGCATATACAGTTACTGTTACAGATAATAGGCAATGTACAGCTACAGCTACAGCTACGGTTAGCCAGCCAAGTGCCATAACGGTGCAAACGCAGGTAACTAATGCTACTTGCCCTGGCGGTGCCAATGGTGTAGTAGATATTACAGTAGCAGGTGGCACTGGTGCCTATACATATGTATGGAGCAACGGTACTACTATGCAAGATTCTAGCGGCTTAACAGCGGGCACATACAGTGTTACCGTAACCGATGCTAATGGCTGTATTGCTACAGCTTCGGCTACAGTTAATGAGCCTGCCGCTATAGCAGCTACTGCCAATGTACAGGATGTTACTTGTAATGGTACTGGCGATGGTTCGATAACTGTTAGTGTTTCGGGTGGTACAGGTTCTTATGCTTATGCATGGAGCAATGGTGCTAATACCGCAAATATTGGTGGCTTGGCAGGTGGTGCCTACACCCTTACTATAACTGATTACAATTTGTGTACAGCCGTATTTGGTCCGTACACAGTAGTAGAGCCTCTGCCTATAGTAGCTGCGCTTGATTCTTTTGATGCAGTAAGCTGTTTTGGTACTAGTACAGGTAATGTATATGTAACAGTGGCTGGCGGTACTACGCCTTATACTTTTGCATGGAGCAACGGTGCAACTACCGAAGATTTGATAGGTGTACCTGCTGGTATATACACCGGTACTGTTACCGATGCTAACGGCTGTCAATTTACTAGCCCTCAAATACCTGTAACGCAACCTGCTAGCGCAGTAGCAGTAGCTATAACTACGGTTAATGATGTTACTTGCAATGGCTTAGCCAACGGCGAAGTAATGGTGAGTGCCACGGGTGGTACATCTCCTTATACATACGCATGGTCAAATAACGGTACTGGCGATATGATTATGGGAGTGGTTGCCGATATCTATACGGTAAGCGTTACCGATGCCAATGGTTGTTCGGTTTCTGTTTCAGCTACGGTAAATGAGCCGGCTGTACTTACTGCAAGTGCTACTGGTACCGATGTAAGCTGCGAAGGCGGTAGCAACGGTACGGTAGCGGTAACAACTACTGGCGGTACTACGCCTTATACTGCGGTTTGGAGTTCAGGTGCTACTACTGGTTTAGTAGTCGGTACTTACGATGTAACAGTAACCGATGCAAACCAATGTTCTACAACTGCTACGGTTGACTTGACATTTACCAATACAAACCCTGTGGTAGACCTTGGTGCTGATGTAACGCAGTGCGGTGGTACAGTTACACTTGATGCAGGTATAGCTAATGCCAACTATGCATGGAGCAATGGCGGTACCGCGCAAACTACGGTAGTGGGTGCTAGCACTAGCTACAGTGTAACCGTTACTACAACAGCGGGTTGTACTGGTGCCGATACTGTACAGGTAACTATCAATGCTATACCTCAGGTGTCATTTAATGTAGCTGATACTGTTTGTTTGAATGCTTCGCCTATTACTCTTACTGCAAACCCTGCGGGTGGCACCTTTGCCGGTACATTGGTTAGTGGCGATGTGTTTACACCTAGTGCAGCTGGCGAGCAAGCGGTAACTTATACTTATACCGATGCTAATAACTGTTCAGCTTCGGCTAGTGATACCATAGTTGTAAATGTATGTGTAGGTATAGAAGATATAGCATTAGCTACAAAGCTTAGTGTTTATCCTGTGCCTAATACGGGTGCATTTACCGTAGCGGGTTCAAGCTTTGTTAGCTGCCAGCTTACCAATAATTTGGGTCAAGCTTTGCAATACTTCGACTTGAATGCTGATAATAACTATACTTATGGCGTACAGAATTTAAGTGCTGGCGTATATTATGTTATAGCTACAAATGGTAATGCAAGTGCTACTTACAAAGTATTGGTTATAGAATAATATAGCTTACCACATAAAAACAGAATGGCTACC
>JAFDYM010000088.1 GCA_018267435.1 Bacteroidota bacterium
ATCGGTGTTCAATTGGTCTTCGCTGAACAATGGCACCTTCTCCGTTTGGCGCAGGTCGCGCGTTATAAGGTCGTCAATTTTATAGTTGAACATCTTGCTAAGGTCCACCAGCACCTCGTAGGTAGGGCGGGCGCGGCCTTCTTCATAACTGCCTATTACGGCACGTTTTATGTTTAGCTCATCGGCTAGGTCGCTCTGCGTCCAGCTTTTAAGTTTGCGCAAAAATTTCAAGTTGCTTGCTATAAAATCCATAGCCAAGTATTTTAGTTAATGTCAAAAATAGGCAAAAATATTTAGTAAATTGCATTATGCAATCGTATATCTTGCACATGGACCTCGACAGCTTCTTTGTAAGCGTTGAAAGGCTGTTCGACCCTAGCCTGATAGGCAAGCCTGTAATAGTGGGCGGCAGCGGCGATAGGGGCGTGGTATCATCGTGCAGTTACGAGGCGCGGCAGTTCGGCGTACACAGTGCCATGAGCGGCAAGCGCGCCAAGCAGCTATGCCCACATGGTATTTTTCTACGTGGTAGAATGGAAGAGTACAGCAACTACAGCCGCCGCGTAACCGAGATAATAGCCGACCGCGCACCCTTGTTTGAAAAAGCATCTATCGATGAGTTTTATGTTGACCTTACTGGTATGGATAGGTTCTTTGGCTGTTGGGACTGGAGCGTAGCACTGCGCAAGGCTATTATCGACGAAACCAAGCTGCCCATCTCCTTCGGTTTATCTATCAATAAAATGCTGGCTAAAATGGCCACCAACGAGGGTAAACCCAATGGTCAGTTTATGATAGCACCGGGTACCGAGCAGGCATTTCTCGATCCTAAGCCTGTGGGCAAAATCCCTTTTTGCGGAGAGAAGACCGAAGCCTTTCTAAACAGCAAAGGCATACGTACTATATACGACCTGCGGCAGTTTAGTGCCGAGGCCATGCACCACCTTATGGGCAAACATGGCGTAGAGCTATGGGAGCGTGCGCATGGCAGGGGCAGCACTACCTTATCGCCTTACCACGACCCTAAGAGTATGAGCAGCGAGCGCACCTTTAGCATGGATACAAACGATACCGATTGGTTGAAGAAGGTGATCATGTCGCTTACCGAAAAGCTGGGCTTTGAATTGCGTGGCGAGAAGAAGCTAAGCGGCTGCGTGGCAGTAAAAATCCGCTATCAAGATTTTAGCACACATACCAAGCAAATAGCCATAAGCCCTACCAGCAACACTAAACTTTTAACAGAGAAGGCCATAACCATGTTCGACGAAGCATACCAAGCAGGGCGCAAAGTGCGTTTAATAGGTGTACGCTTAGGTAATTTAGAAGAAGGTGCCTACCAAGTGAACATGTTTGAGGACACTGAAAAAGATGTGCAGCTATACAAGGCTATCGACCTACTAAAAAGCAAGCACGGCCTCGAAAAGCTAACACTGGCGCAGAACTTAGGCCTAGGCAATGTAAAGCGCAACGACCCTAAGGCTGAACTAGATAAGGAAGTAAAGCGAAATCATAACAAGAAGAAGGTGGATAAATAGCAGATTTTACCTTGTGCTTTGTTGGGTTTAGCATTATATTCATAATACCCTACGGAGAAGCATATGAAGTACCTGCTGATGACAACCCTGTACTGCCTGTGTGCTGTAGCACTAGCGGCAGACTATACCGGCAACCAAATGGTGGCCGTACTTGGCAAACCTATATACTCGCCCGAGTTTCAGCAATACAAATCTTTCTGGCTGCTGAACAACAAGTTCGAAAACCCTGATGGCGGTATAAAGGTTATCATCAACCCCAATACACTTACCGTAGATACTATACTGGTAATAGGCTACGACTATGCACCTAGCTACAGCAACTGTAGCAGCAAACTACCTTACAACATACAGCTGAACGACAACATATCGGCCATATCGCAAAAAACGGGTGCCGCGCCTATGCACTACGATGATAACGTAGGCTACGATGTGCAGGACTACCAAATAATGGTAAAGTACAACAACAGCAGCAACATAAACTGTGTACGCTTTTTTGCACCACAGGGCAATGTGTATGCAGCCGTTATGCCCAAGGCAAGCTATACCACAAGTGTAAGCAAGCCTGCAAGTGTTGCTAGCACCAATACCTTGCCCGAAAATGCTACGCGCATGGATGTAGCGCGCAACAACTTTGAAAATGCTACTTATATAAGTATGGAAGCTAAGGCACAGCCAGTAATAGCTAAGCCCGTAGCAAGTACTACCGAGCCTGTAAAAACAAGTACAGCCCCAGCTGTAAACGACAAACTAGAAAGCGCACGCCGTGCGTTGGAAAACAGCACCTTTAACCACAACACACCGGTTAAGGTAAGCGCCCCGGCACCAAGCACTACTGTAGTTAAAACAAGTACACCTGCAGCTAGCAGCACTACACCAAAACCAAGCACTGCTGCTACAAATACAAGTAAATCTACTAGCACCACTACCGTAGCAAAGTCATACACTTTCAAGTCGGGTATATTAGAGGTATTCAACTCGTTCCGCGAGTCGGGCTTTTATAACATAAAGCACGCCCAGCGCAGCAGCGGCAATGTGTGGAACTACAAATACACCTACAGCACCAAGCTGCGCATACCTGGCGAGCAATACAATATGCTGTACTGCTTCCCTTTCGAAAATTCGCAGCTCGACTTTGTATCGGTGCTTAAAGAGAGCGATAGCTTCGATGGTTTCGAGGCTGCCTACAAGCAGTTTGAAGCCAAGCTAATGGCGGAGTTTCCTAAAAGCGAAGGCTGGGTAGGCACCTGCTTGCCTAACTACGACAAGAGCAAAATCTCTGACTTCGAAATGCGCAATGATCGCTACGGCTCGGTTATCCTCGACTACTGCAAAACCCCAAAGGGCAAGCATATTTTGTATTTGAGGTTTCTTCTCTATTCATAGATTTTTTCTAGATACAGTTTCACGCAGAGTTCACGAAGTTGAAGACGCAGAGAACCGCAAAGGTTTAAATACATTTTTTGGCGCGTTACTGTAGCGCATTCCATGTACTGCTTCGCACCATAGACCTGCCCCGACATGTCGGGGGCGTTCGTACTATAACCCTCTACTCCAACACATAAAAATCAAAACCATTGCCGTGGTGCAGTACGGGCTCGGTGTATAGTCCTGTTTCTGTGAAGTTTTTGCTTTCTGCGGCATGTACCTTGGCTTCGTATGCAGGGTCGGGGTATAGCTGGCCACTTTCCAAGTGTATCACATATAGCTTCTGCTTGCCTAGTACATATGTACGCGCCGAGCCTACCAATAAGCCTTCTTCTAAACCCATTATATATGCAGCCGTGTCTTCTACCTCATCTAAGTAGCGCTGATAATCCTCGTATAATGGAAAGTTAGTAGCGTATAATGGCAGAGGCACTTGCAGCTTGTTGTGTACCTTTATGCATGCGGTGCGCTTAAGCGTATCGGCTACTACCTGTATGCCTGCGCCTTTGTTATAGGCATAGAAAGTAATGCTACCCGCACCCACTGGCACAAAGCCGGGCAATTGTGCGTATAGTTCCTGGCACTCCTGTAGGTAGGGTTGCAGTTGCTCTATCAATTCGCTTTCCTTATACTCTATACTGCCTAGCGTGTCTGAGTTTTGCAAGGCATAATTGCTATACGTATTGCAATACAACTGTGCAAACCAAGTAGGGTTATCGGTATCAGCGCCTTCTTCGCCGCCGCTATCGTCGCGCTGTAGGTGTACTTCTAGCACTACCAAGCCTTGGCTATACATGCCTATGGGGAACATGCGGTTTTGATGCGCACTTAAGCAAGCCCAAGCCTGCACATGCAGCAGCAACATACCTAGCAATAGCACCATATACTTCATGCTGCTTAGTTAGTAAAAGTTTCTCTAAGGCACGAGCGGACGCTCGCGCCAGTTGGGGAAGAGTAAGAAGGATTGGTAGGGCTACAGGATGTTAAAAAAATCATCGTAAGTGACGCTCCCATCATATGTTTTGAGATACCTATACGCAACATCTTTTCCCCAATTAGACTGAACAATATTAATGATTCTTTCAATTGGGGCGGGATGTTTCCCTCCACGATTGGGATTGATTAAAGCCATAATATCAAAAAGGGTAACTACAAATGAGAGAATAAATTTCTTTTCAAGATTATAATTTCTCTTGGCGATTCTTGACAATAAATCGAATGCATATAAATCTGCATTAAACTCAATTTGGTAATGTTTGTTTTCTTCTATAATTTCTGCTTCCGATGGAATTAGGTAAGTCAAATTGTGTTTGTCCTCTAAATCTTTATTGAATAGATGTCCAAGTTCATGGCACAGTACAAATAACTCTTGAAGG
>JAFDYM010000089.1 GCA_018267435.1 Bacteroidota bacterium
ATAGCCGAAATAAAGGAACACCTTGAAAACGTACTGCGCGAAAGGTTGGGACTAACGGTGTAATATCAAATACAATAAACTACTGCCACGTGCTGAATATTGAAACCATCCGTAAAGATTTTCCGATACTGCACCAAACAGTAAACGGCAAGCCACTTATATACTTAGATAACGCTGCTACATCGCAAAAGCCATTGGCCGTTATCAACGCTATAGACGATTACTACAAGCGCTACAACAGCAACATACACCGCGGCGCGCACCACTTGGCGCAGATAGCTACCGAGGAGTACGAGAACGCGCGCACTAATGTAGCCAAGCACATCAATGCCAATAGCGAGCGCGAAATAAACTTTGTGCGCGGCACTACCGAGGCTATCAATCTGGTAGCATCTACCTATGGCAGAAAGAACTTGAAGGCCGGCGATGAAATCATCATCAGCGAAATGGAGCACCACAGCAACATAGTGCCTTGGCAAATGCTGTGCGAAGAGAAAGGCGCAACATTGAGGACGATACCTATTAACGAAGCGGGTGAGATTATTTACGAAGAATACCTGAAGCTACTGAGCGAGAAAACGAAGATTGTTTCTATCGCTTACATATCAAATGCATTGGGTACCGAGCACCCTGTTAAGCAATTGATAGCCGATGCACATAAAGTAGGAGCAGTTGTATTTATTGACGGCGCACAGGCATTGCCGCACAAGTTGGTAGATGTGCAGGATTTAGATTGCGACTTTCTAGGCTTTAGCGGACACAAGGTATTTGCCGGTACAGGCATCGGTATTCTATATGGTAAAGAGGCTATACTGGAAGCTATGCCACCCTATATGGGCGGCGGCGAAATGATAAAGCAAGTATCTTTCAAGTGCACTACTTACAACAACCTTCCTTATAAATTTGAAGCAGGTACACCGCATATAGAAGGCGGCATAAGCCTTGGCGCTGCGCTTACTTATATGCAAAGCGTAGGGGTAGAAAACATAGCTGCTTACGAGCACGAGCTATTGATATATGCTACAGAGAAGATGCAGCAGATAGAGGGCTTACGCATAGTGGGTACTTCTAAGCACAAATCATCGGTTGTATCATTCCTTGTTGGCGATATACACCCTTACGATATGGGCGTGCTGCTGAATGAACAAGGCATAGCCATACGCACGGGCCACCACTGCTGCCAACCATTAATGGATAGATTCAACATAGAAGGCACTTGCCGCGCATCGTTTGCATTCTACAATACCAAAGAAGAAATAGATGTATTGGTAAAAGCCGTTACAAAGGCTGCTATGATACTCAACTAGACAAGCTATGAAGTGGAAAGAAATTCTTTCTAAAGCTCTACTATGCTTATTTATCATAGTATGTATAGCTCATGTAACCCTTCTATATTACGGCATTGCGTACATTACTACTACTATTTCATTATATGTATTACTTGCACTTATTCTCTACAAATGTATAGGCTACATAGGCAACAAGTATAACTTAGCTAACTATCGAAATATACAGCTTAGCATTATATCGTTTTTGCTGTTTATGTTTATAGGAGAACTAACATTGAGATATGTAGTTAAACTTAACATTACACGAAAAGAAAACCTTAGCGGTTTCTACTCATCTGAGTATAAGCGCCACTTACTGCGTATAGACTACAATAAATATGTGAGAGGTTTTAACCTCGGCTGGTATTTCGTTAACCAGCCGTATTCCCAATACAGTTCATCGGGCTCTGAATTCAACAACACATTTACTTACAATTCTCAGGGTATAAACTCGAAAGAAATATCGCCCACAGATACTACTCCCCTTATTATTACTTTAGGAGACTCGTATACTGAAGGGGTAGGCACAGCACAAGATTCTGCTTGGCCATATCTACTGGGGTATATATACAACTCAGACAGCTTGCATACTAGCACCAACATTTTAAACGCTGGTAAAAATGGTAGCGATGTCTGTTTTGAGTATATCTATTTACAAAAGCTATTACTTACATACAAGCCGAAAACAGTGGTAGTAAGCACCAATACTTCTGACATAGATGATATAATTATACGAGGTGGGATGGAGCGGTTTAAAGCTGATTCAACAATGCGATTTAAGGCTAGCCCATGGTGGGAGCCATTGTACGCCACAAGTTTTATAGCCAGAGCCTTGTTTCACGCAGTGCTTCATATAGATTGGACCTTACTTACCAAAGAGCAAAAAAAGCAAGCTACACAATGCGCAGTTGCCATTAGCGCAGAAACAATTGGGAAGTTTAGCGAACTAGCTCAGCAACATCATTTCAAACTAGTAGTTATGCTGAACCCTTTGGTGCATGAGATGAAAAGCATTTCACCACTATACAAACAAATATCATCTAATATAAAAGATATAGATGGACTAAACTTTATAGACTTGAGAGATGCTTTTATTAAAGATGGTAGAATAACCCCTAGTACGTACCAAAATTACTATTGGCCCGAAGATAAACACCACAATAGTGCCGGCTATAAAATATGGGCAGAGATTGTAGCTTCGCACTTGCAAGAAACAACGAAGTAATATGGCAGACAGCATACAGCATATAGAAGATGAGATAGTGGAAGAGTTCGAACTGTTCGATGACCAAATGGACAGATACGAATACATTATTGACATAGGCAAGAAGCTTCAGCCGCTAGATGCTAAATATACCACCGATGACTTTCTAGTTAAGGGCTGCCAAAGCAAAGTATGGCTACATGCTTATGAAAAAGATGGCAAGCTGTTTTTTGAGGCAGATAGTAACACAGCAATTACCAAAGGTATAGTGGCTCTATTGGTGCGCGTATTATCGGGTCAATCGGCTGCTGATATTAAAAGTGCAGATTTAGGGTTTATCGACCGTATCAATTTGCGTTCGCACCTATCATCGCAACGCAGCAATGGACTTACAGCTATGGTGCAAAAGATGAAGGCATACGCTGCTGCTTTTGCTTAGTAGCTAGGCACTACAGTAAGAGCACACGTGGTGCGCACACGAACATGCAAGGCCCATTAGTACCGCGCAAAACATTTTTTATTACACCTTCTTCAACAGCAAAGGCAACTCCCCTTTCGGGCGTAGTGTTACTAAAGGTTCTAGTTCAAGATTATAGTTATCGGGTAGCGTAAAGGAATATTGGCTGCATGCTAGTGCCACTATTATCTGCATTTCCATCATAGCGAAGTTGTTGCCTATACACAGGCGCGCACCGCCACCGAATGGGAAGTATGCATAGCGATGGATAGCCTTGCTACGCTCTGCAGAAAAGCGTTCTGGGTCGAACAGCTCCGGCTGTGGCCATATACGGTCAATACGCTGCACCGCAAACGGCGATAGCACCAACGTATCTCCCTTGTTAATCTGGTAGCCGTCTATCACGTCATCCTGTGCTGCTTCGCGTACTATGCCCCAAGCTGGTGGGTATAGGCGCATGGCTTCCTTCACCACCATAGTGGTGTACTCTAGCTTGTTTACTTGCTCATACGTCAATGGCACATCGCCTACTACAGCCTTAAACTCATCGGCTATGCGCTGCCGCGCCTCAGGGTGCTTGGCTAATAGGTAGAAGGTAAAGGCAAGCGCATTGGCAGTAGTTTCGTGCCCCGCCAAAAATATGGTTATCACCTCATCGCGAAGTTGGTCGTCGGTCATGCGCTCTGCCGTATCGGCATCTTCCACTTCAAGGAGCATGGTCAACAAATCATCATACGGCCTCTTATCAGCTCGACGTGTGCTTATTATATCTCGTATGGTATTATCAAGCGTTGCGCGGTTGCGCTTCATAGCTATATTGCGCTGCGTAGGTAGCCAGTAAGGCAAGCGTACAAAGCTGCGCGTGCGCGCTATCATGCCTTCCATCACTACACCCACGGCATCGCTCACCTTTTTAAAGTCGCCGCTTACATTGGCGCTCATCAGCGTTTGGCCTACTATATCCAACGTTACTTTGGTCATGGCTTCGTGCACATCTAATCGAGGCTCGCCCCGCCACTCGTTTAACATGGTTTGCGTACACTCGCTTATCTTCTGCGCAAAGCCTTGCAACCTTTGCTTATGGAACACTGGCTGTATTAAACGGCACTGTTTCATCCAAAAGTCGCCACTGTTGGTTAGCAATCCGTTGCCTAAAAGAAACTTCAAGTTGTCGTTATCTCTACCCTTAATGTATATATCACGATTGCTGAATATATGCTCAATGTAGTCAGGCTCCGATACATTCACATACCAGAACGGACCAACCTTACCACGAGATATTTTAGGGTATTGCTTTACATCATACTGCAAGTATTCCAACAATCCATTCTTAAGGTCGAAATTCTTATTGAGTAGCACATTGCCTTTAGGGCCGGGAGGTAACTGCGGTTGCGACATATCAGGGGTTTGTGTAAAGATAGACGCTTCGAGACATTTTTAATTTTATGCTGTTTTGTAGTTTATATTTTGGTACTGTTTCGACTACCCCCTTGCCCCCTCCTATAAACAGGAGGGGGTAAAAAAATAAAAGAGGAAAGCCGTAAGTTGACACCTACGGCTTTCCTCTTCTTATCTAACGTCTAGCTTCTACTTCTGGTACGATACGCTCTTCACAGCATCTACTATTTTGGCTACGCTAGGCAGGTAAGCATCTACCAAGTTTGGCGCATAGTGCATTACTGAATCGGCACCGCATACGCGCACCACTGGCGCATCCAAATAGTCGAATGCATAGCGCTGCAACTGGAATGCAATTTCAGAAGCTATAGAAGTGAAAGGCCAGCTTTCATCTATCACAACTGCGCGATTGGTTTTCTTTACCGACTGTATAATGGTATCCATATCCAATGGGCGGATAGTCATTAGGTCTATTACCTCGGCGTTGATGCCATCTTTCTCTAGCTCCTCGGCAGCCTTCAGTGCAAGCTTCATCATCTTGTTGTAAGATATGATGGTTACATCCGTACCCTCGCGCTTAATATCGCATTTGCCTATCTGTATAATGTACTCCTCCTCTGGCACTTCGCCAAGGTCGCTGTACATCTGTTCGCTTTCCATAAACATAACAGGGTCGTTATCACGTATGGCGGCTTTCAACAAGCCTTTTGCATCATAAGGATTAGAAGGCGATATCACCTTCAAGCCCGGTACCGACGCCAACATATTGGTAAGCATTTGACTGTGCTGTGCTCCTAGCTGACCTGCACTACCTTGCGGCCCACGGAATACTATCGGGTTGCCAAACTCGCCAGCGCTCATGGCTAACATTTTAGCCGAACCGTTAATTATTTGGTCGAAGGCCAGTATGGCAAAGTTCCATGTCATAAACTCGATGATAGGGCGTGTGCCGTTCATGGCAGCGCCTACACCTATGGCAGCAAAGCCTAGCTCAGATATCGGCGTATCTAACACGCGCTTAGGGCCAAACTCGGCCAACATGCCTTGGCTCACCTTATAAGCACCATCGTACTCGGCCACTTCTTCACCCATCAAAAAGACGCTCTCGTCCCTTCTCATTTCTTCGCTCATTGCCTCGCGCAATGCTTCACGGAATCGTATTTTTCTCATCTGTCGGTTTTAATATCGTAGGTCAAAAATAATAAAGGGCGGCAAAGTATATAACCCCGCGGCTTCTACCCTATTTCTCTACAGTTTTCAGGTACTCTTTTTGGTAAAATGTTCTGAAAAGAAACAATTTATCGGTATTTATCCATGTTACGCCAACATCTAGCAGTACGCGCCATACAGCAGGTTTATCCGGTATGTGGTAAAAGCGAATGTCCTTCTCCAACAACTGCGCCTTGTGCACCAGCGAGTCAAGCAGGTTCTTTTGGTCGAGCGGCATAGCACCCTTGCCCTTCCATGTAAAATACTTTTGGTAAGGGTCGCTATATCGGGCACTTACGCGCGATATGTTCTTATCCTTCAACTGGCCTATACCCGCATCTATCATTACATAGGCTGTATCTTCCTTCATAACCGCATCGAAAGGCTTGGCACCGCTTATCAATAAGTTGACTGCGCCTTGCTTCAGCACCTTGCCATTTTTGTAGGTAGTTAGCATGGGTAGATATGGCTGCATCAACTGCTTTAGGCGGTCATAGCTTGCGTTACCCGTGGCTGTAAAGTCTATCAGTA
>JAFDYM010000008.1 GCA_018267435.1 Bacteroidota bacterium
CGCCCCTTAAAAATAACCTTAATGCAAGCAATTGTCAATAGCAACAAGCATAATTTATTTCATAAAAAAATGGAGTCTGGCATTATGCCAAACTCCATACCATTATAAAACAAAAACTTATTACCTAAATGGGTTTACTCAACACGGGTTAGTTTTATATGCGAGTTAGCATACAATGTTGTAGCAGTAGCGTGGCTAGCCCTTTGGGCCCATTGCAATTTAAAAGTACCTCCAGTAGCACCCGTTCTAATAATGCCATTTAGGTAAACTACCTGCGTATTTGCATCGGCACCTTCAAGTAGCATTACGTGGGGAGTGCTAAATGCCGTAATCCAAGCCATTTCATCCCAGTGGTCAGTGTTATACGACATGCACATTAAAGGCTCGCTACCTGCTGGCCCAACAAATTGAAACCTCCACTCGCCATCCTTATTGGCCGATACCCGTAAAAGTCCAGTTACATCATATGTTTGATTAGGCAATAGTGTAAAACTAAAATCATTATCGTCCTGCAATGTTATGTTGCTTATAGCCGACTGATCGGCAGCTTTGCGCTTAAACATGGATGTTACACTTTGGCTAATAGCAGACCAACTTAAGTTACCCGCCCCATCGTTTACCAGCAAGGTATTGGCCGACTGAGCTAATGGCAAGGTATAAACAATATTATCGGCTTGGGCTCCTGCTCTAAATGCCGTATAGTTGCTACCTGCTCCACTTGGTTCGTTTATTATCAGCTGCCCTGAAACATTCTCATTATTTACTATACTTATATTACCGTTCAAAACTTCCAGTTTATGGCTAGGCGCTGCCGTACCTATACCCACATTACCGCCATTGTTAAAAATGTTGCTACTATTTATAACCCAGTTTGTACCGTTCCAATAAGGGGTATTACCCGCCATAGAACCTGCACCTAATGTACTACCACTTAGTGCCCGTGCAGATGAGCCAGTAAACCCTGTAGGACCTACTGCAGCAAAACTTACCCAATGGGTACCGTTATAAAACTTAAACTCGCTACTATCAGCATCAAACACAAATAATCCCTTGGTAGGGTTTGCAATAGCGCTAACAACATTGGTAGACATAGACGGAAACAAAACACCTTTGCTGGCATTTTTCATATCCAATGCAGCATTGGTATCTATAGCATAAGTACCTACGCCAAGTGCATGTTCAATTATCATACTACCGGTTGGTGTATGCCTAGCAGCATATGTATTGCCTATACTTATACCTCCAGCTACCGATAGTTTACTACCAGGGCGTTCGGCACCTATACCAACGTTTTGTGCCTTGCTGTTAATTGCACTTATAATAACGGCTCCAAAGATGATTAATCTCTTTATTTCCTTCATAAAAATGATGTGGGTCATCTGTATATACGCGCTGCATTCAAATAAGGTTTCAGAATCCTTATATATCATAATGCCATTTACAAAAAAGGCCCTATTGCATATAGCAATAAGGCCCTTGTGATTAGCGCAACAAACAATTAATCGCGCCTCATATTATTTATAATATTTTTAAGCTCATCTATTTCCCTTTGTTGGGCCTGCAACTTATTGTTCAAGGCCTGTATAGCTACCAAAGCTACGCCACTAGGGTCTATGGTACTTACACGCTTATCATCGCCGCCTAGGTTAAAAGCAGCATAAAAATCTTGCGCCATCGGGCCAATGTGGTATTCATCGGTACCTATATATTTCCACTTGCTTACATTAAGGCCTGCCACTTTATTCAACACTTCATAAGCATTTAGCGCAGTTATATCTTCTTTCAAGTTCCTATCGCTGGCATTGGTCCAAGTACCACCCTTGGTAAGGTACGCACCATTACCGTTAGTATTATTTGTACCTACCATAAGCGCGTAGCTAGTAGAGGTAGCACCGTTAAAGTTTACGCTAGTATTTGTACTGGCACCTATAGCCGTAGTATTGGCATTGCCATTATATATATTATTACCAATAACAATACTACCAGCACCTTGAGCGCTTGCATTTTCGCCTATACCTATGGCACTTGCACCACTTACATATGCCGACTTGCCTATACCTATACCACTAGTACCTTGTACCTGGGCAGATGTACCTAAAACAATACCGTTTGAAGCACTAACATATGCCCCCTTGCCAATAGCCAAACCAGATACACCTTGTGCCTGTGCCGAAGTACCAATAGCTACACCATCGGCCGAACTTACGTAAGTACTTTTACCTAAAGCTAAACCTGCATTTGCTTGTACTTGGGCATTGTCGCCCATTGCCACACCGTACTGTTGGCTTACATAACTTGCCCTACCTATAGCTATACCATTGCTAGCTTGCGATTGCGCTTGATAACCTACAGCTATTGAGTTTGAACCCGTAACATAAGTACTAGCACCTATACCTACGTTGTTAGTACCGCTGTAACCTGTTTGATAGCCCAAAAATGTATTCTTATCGCTGTAAGCAATATAACCTGCTGTATTATTATTCACCTTCAATAACAAAGGCTGGGTATTGGTAGTACCAATAAAATTGCCGTTACTAGCAGCATTGCCACTTAGACTCCATCCGCTACTGCTACCACCTGCCCCCATTATATTCATCCTATAGGTCCAAGTAAGCGAGCCTGTTTTTTCAAATAGATCGCCATTGCTTGTGCGTAAGTACCAATCGCCAACATTACCTTGTCCGTTACCCACGTTTCCATTGCCCGATAGCCACCTACTAGCTGTTCCATCTTGGCCATCGGCACCTGTAGCGCCTGTAGCACCTTTTAAACCTTGTATACCTTGTGCGCCAGCAGGGCCTGCCACACCCGTAGCTCCTGTTGCCCCCGTAGCACCTTTTAAACCCTGTACTCCTTGTGGGCCTGTAGCACCTACATCGCCGGTTATACCTATTGTCCAGCTATTGTAGCTACCGCTGCCTACTATACGGTCAACATTTACAGTAAGCACGCCTGCGATATAAGATGTAACTACACCTTCCATATACTTGCTAGATGAATTTGATATACGAACGCGGTCGTTAGCACGGTAACTCATGTTAACTGGTACAGTAAATACTTTTGTACCCGTACCTATTGTAACTGGCAAAACGGTATTAGATGTTGCACCATAAGCAGCACCACTGCTACCACCGGTTAAACCACCCAATAAGTTAGCAGCTGCACCTATTGGCCCGCTAGGGCCCAGCAATGCAAAATTAATCCAACTTGTACCATTGTAAAAGTTGAACCCTGCACTATCGTTGTTGAACACCATCAAACCCTTAGGAGGGTTTACTAAGCTTTGAATAGTTGAAGTACTCATAGTAGGGAACAATACCCCTTTCGTAGCAGAACGTATATCTAACACCACGTTAGGATCTATGGTATCGGTACCTATACCCATCGATTTTTCGATAAGTATAACACCATCCGGTGCTGGCTTTTCAGCATAGGTCTCTCCTATACTTATACCACCTTTTACCGATAATCGGCTACCAGGGCGATCTACACCTATACCTACATTTTGAGAATAACTAATAAATGCGCCAACCGTTAACACGGCCGCCAGGGCATACTTCTTGAACATACTTTTTTTGAATTGGTTCCAAATACCTGTTACGCACATAATATCAATAGGTTACAAAGTTTCAACCAAATGCATGTTAAAACATTCATCAATATATTAAGACCCATTTATGCGGTATGACCATAATTCAAAAATTTTACCTTTACATAAAACCAATAATTATGAAAGCAAAAGCAATAGCATTTATAATGTTTACTATGGCTGCCATATCGGGCTGTAATAAAGACCTTGCTGCTGACTGGGCCGGCACCTACAACGGCAGCAGCAATAGCAGCAATACGGTTCAACGAGTGGTAGTAACTGATGTAGATAAGAAAGCTGTAAAAATGGAACTGCAAACCCTTGTATTTGGCTCCTACTATACATTTGCAACTATTGCAAATGGCACCCTTACAAATGCAACTACAGTAACAGTAAATGAAACTGGTACAATAGCCGGCGAAACAGATCCATACCAATTTACGGGCTCGGGCACACTAAATGGTACTACGCTTACAATATCGGGGCAAGCCGTTAACAAGAACAACGCCAGCGATGTGAAACTTTACTACTTTTCAGGTAACAGATAATTTTTTAAATGAAATACACCCTAATAACCGGTGCCAGCAAGGGCATAGGCAAGGCATTTGCCTACGAATGTGCCGCTAAAGGCATGAACCTGCTGTTAGTAGCACGTTCAGAATCGTTGTTAAGCAAACTTGCAGAAGAACTTAGCGCAAAGTATAAGATAGCTGTAGATTGGCACGTAGCTGATTTGCTTGACCACAATGCCCACAAAAAAGTATTCGGCTGGGTAGCCGAAAAAGGGTATAACGTAAACATGCTTATAAATAATGCAGGCATGGGCCTATACGGTGAGTTTAGCAAGGTAGACCTTGAAGACCACCTAAAAGTAATGCACCTTAACATGGATAGCCTTATACGCATGGCGCACGAATTTTTAACCACTACAGATGCCAACCAAAAGCGCTATTTGTTGAACACTTCTAGTTCAGGCGCATATCAACCCGTACCTTATATGAGCATATACGGTGCATCTAAGTCGTTCGTTCTATCATTTAGCTATGCCTTGCGCTATGAGTTGTTAAAGAAAAACGTACACGTAACGGCACTGTGCCCAGGCGGAACTGAAACCGAGTTTTTTACCCCAGCCAAAATGGAAAAGGTGGTAGAGAAGAATGCATCGTTTATGATGAAGCCCGATGAGGTAGCACGTGTAGGACTAGCAGGCGTATTAGCTAACAAAGCTGCGGTAATACCCGGCTTTATAAATAAACTAAGTGCACTATCGGTACGCTTTGCACCTACTGATGTAGTTACGGCTACAGCAGCAACCTTCTTTAAGCCAGATTAAGAAGCAAAATTTCACCTTACCTCTACCCTAGCATGAAACGTATTGCATTCATTATACATGGCCGCATAGCTAAAAACACGAAGTTGATACGTGAAATAGAAGCTGTGTTCAACGGCATGGATTATAAACTCTTTACCACTACCCAAGCACAGCATGCTACTACACTTACAAAGCAGTCTATATATAGCGGCTACCAATACATTGTATGTGTAGGCGGCGATGGTTCTTTAAATGAAGTAGTGAATGGATTTATGCAGTTGGAAGCATGGCCAGGTCATAGGCTGTTCTTAGGCTTATTACCCTATGGTACTGGCAATGACTTTGCCAAAACAATGGGCATAAGCAAAAACATTGCGGAACTAAAGCAGTATATAGAAACAGATAGCTATAAAGCTACTGATATAGGTGAAGTAAATTACACAAATAGAAGCAGCGACAACGCTACACGCTATTTCATCAACATAACCGATGTAGGCATGGGCGGCCTAGCCGCCGAAAAGATAAATAGCTATCCCAAATGGCTTCCTTCAAACCTTGCATACCAGTTAGCTATATTAAGCACTTTGCTAAGCTACAAAAAGAAGGATATGACCGCTGACGCTGACACATTTAGCTATGCAGGCAGAACCATGAATATAATAGTGGCAAACGGTAAGTACTTTGGTAGTGGCCTAGGTATAGCACCGCATGCACAAACTAACGATGGGAAACTAGCAATAGTAATAGCTGCCGATATATCGTTATGGGATTATATAATGAATATAGGCACAGTACGCAAATGCCAAAAGGTGCAGCATCCTCAAATGCTATATTACGATGCTAAAACAATTACGGTAACAGCTAATGAACCAATGTCGATAGATATGGATGGAGAGTTTATAGGTTATAGCCCCATGCGCATAAGTATAGCGCCAGGCTGTATCAACTTCCTTTGCAAGGCATAAAAAAGAAAGCCTTCCATACGCTAGTACGAAAGGCTGCTTAACCCTAAAACCAAAAACTAAGAACGTTTTTAAATACTGCTCCCTATCAATATATTATGAGAACATTTTTTTGTCAAGGGCTTTAAGCAATTATTTTTTCGCCTCCCCTACATCTACTTTTTTACTACAATGATATTACTCACTAGTTTGTCCTACCAAGGTCATAGATGAGATATGCGCCTACTCCTATTTTTGCATAAACAAGCTAGAAATGTGGATATATGTTGCATTTGCCGCAACGCTTTTGCTTTTAGTACTGTTTATATACAGCTTGGCAGGCGGCAAACATAAAAATGAAGAAAACGAATACGAATATGCTGTTAAACGCCTGTTTAGGAACAATACAGATATTATGGTAAGAACAGTTAACAAGGAGTTATCTACCCCTGACAAAAGTCATAAAAGTCCGAATTTATAAAACGCAAATTTGTATGGAAGTGAGTACGTGGCCTTTTATGACAAGTATAGAAATGCATATAACCGACAATAAGCTAATTCAGGACTTACAAGAGGAGTTTAATTCGCTGTTTCCTTATCTTAAAATCGAGTTTTTCTCAATTACAAGTAAAGGAAAGGAAAACGCTAAGATTTTATCTCCATTACAAGCCGTAGGTCAATCGCGTAAAAAGCGCGAGGACGGTGTATTGCTGTTAAATAGCCACATGACTGTTACTGCATTTGAAAAAGAGATGTCGGAACGATTTGGTTTACAGGTACAAGTATTCCGCCAATCAGGTAAAATGTGGATCGAAACATCACTTACTGATTCATGGACCTTAGAAAGGCAAAACGCCGAGGGCTACGAGCTTAGCGGCAAGTCGGCCTAATATATATCTATTTTTACGCTCTACAGTTTCATAACACTATACTAAACGCAACTTTGTATAGTGTTATTATATTTACGGTATGGCTGCCGATAACCATTTGAAGTGGTACACCAAAACACTTCGCCATTATTTAAGCAACGAAGAGATAGAACAAGTAATGCGCAAAAGCAATTGGCGCGGTGCTTGGGAAATAGCCCATACTTGGCTATGGATTACAGTAGCGTTTGCCATAGTTGGCCTATGGCCTAATCCGCTTACCATTATTGTTTCGCTATTTATACTAGGTGGCAAACAGTTAGCCTGTGCTATTATATTGCACGACTGTGCGCACGAAAGCTTATTTACTTCGCGCACAGCCAACCGTATAGTTGGTAATTGGTTTGGTGCCTACCCTATATTCCACAATGTTAACCGCTACCGCCCATACCATATGCAGCACCATATGCACACAGGCTTAGAGAACGACCCCGATGCGCCGCTTACCACTGGTTATCCTACATCGCGTATAAGTATGTTCCGCAAGTTTATGCGCGATTTTTTCGGCCCTACGGGTTTAAAAAGTAATGCTGCCGTTATATTGATGCAACTTGGTGTGTTGAAGTATACGCTGAACGGCAAAGCTGAAAAGGAGAACTGGGAAGGTAAAGGCATAAGCAATAAACTAAAAGCCGCAGCAGGCAATGTAGCAGGGCCTATAGCAGCCAACTTAATCATGTTCGGCATACTATGGGCTATAGGACAACCTTGGCTATATCTGCTATGGATAGGCGCTATGCTTACCACCAATAACTTTAGCTTGCGCGTACGCAGTATGGCCGAACACAGCATGGTTGAAGACAGAAGCAACCCGCACAAAAACACGCGCACTACATACGCAAACTTTTTCGAGCGCATACTGTTTGCGCCGCACCATGTAAACTACCATGCGGAGCATCACTTGTGCATGGGTGCTCCTTCCTACAACCTACCAGCCATGCATAAGCTACTGTTGCAGCGCGGCTATTTTACCGAAGGCGCCTTGGCGTTTAACTATATTGATATAGTTAAACTAGCCATTGTACAACCTCAAGAAACCCATTAACGCCCCATAGTTAAAGCGTAATTTACGCATTAAACTTAATCGCATCTTTTATTGTTAACAGCTTGGTATTAATCAATGTATTCCATTACATTCGGCTACCAACCATTAACCACCAAACACAGCTGTTACAGAATGAAAAAAATCTTACTTGTTGTATTTGCATTTATAGCCTGCTATGCAAATGCCCAGTTCATTAACCAATTGCAATTTATCCGTTCCTATACACCTCAGGAAATAAACCAGGTATTTGTATCGCAAGGTTTGCCTTCGGGCGTGTTGCCTGTGCTATATGGAGCCAAAGCATATAAGGTAATATATAACACAGTAGGCGGCGATAGCTCGGCCACAATAGCGTCGGGTTTAGTTATTCTACCCATAGCTGCACCATGCAAAGTGGGTATAATAAGCTATCAGCATGGTACAACGCTTAAAAAGGTAGATGTACCTAGCAACCAGCGAGGAGAATGGTTTATAGCATTGGCCGCCGCCGCACAAGGCTATATAGGTGTAATGCCCGATTACCTTGGTATGGGCGAAAGCCCTGGCATGCACCCTTACCAACATGCACATACCGAGGCTACTGCTACTATAGATTTAATTCGCGCTGCTAAGCAACTGGGCGATACAGCTGGCGCACCAGCCAACGACCAGTTGTTCCTTATGGGTTACTCGCAAGGAGGCCATGCTACAATGGCAGCACACCAGTTGATACAAGAAAAGCTAGACGATGTAATGCACGTAACGGCTAGCGCGCCTATGAGCGGTGCTTATGACATGAGCGGTGTAATGAGCGAGATAATGCTATCGGACGATCCATATAGCAACCCATTCTACTTGCCATACTTGTTCTTTGGCTACAACTCGGTATACCACCTGTTTAACAGCCCTAGCGATATCATGGTTAGCCCATACGATACTCTATTGCCTCCTATGTTCGACGGTACGTATAGCAATGGACAAGTAGATGCAGTAATGCCAAATGTTCCAAAACTTATAATGCGTCAAGAGCATATAGATTCATTTGCTAACGATCCAAACAACTTCTTCCGTGTGCGCCTACGCGAAAACAACACTTATAACTGGCTTCCCACCTCTCCTATCAAAATGTATTTCTGTCGCGCCGATGAACAAGTAAACTATAGAAATACCAATGTAGCCTACCATAAGTTTTTGGAAAACGGCATGGATCCAAGCATGATTGACACTGTACAGGTAAGCACTACCTTAAGCCATTACGACTGTGCCCAGTTTGCCATATTAGGTGGAGTAAACTGGTTTAAAACACTAGCATATACTACATTGGAGGGCAGCACAAGCCATACGGATGCTAGTAGCGCTAACGCTACCGACGGTACAGCCACTGTAACGCCTACGGGTGGCAATGCAGCGTACAGCTTTGCATGGAGCAACGGGGCTACTACGCAAACAGCTACCGGCTTAGGCACTGGCAAGTATTATATAACAGTAACCGATGAAAGCCTGTGTACATATACCGACTCGGTAACTATAAGCGCTGCTACAGGTATAGAAGATATAATGCTAAGCGATGTACGCATATACCCTAACCCCGCCAAAGGCAACATAACCATACAAGCTAGCGAAGCATTGAGCGAAGTGAAACTATACAACTTAGCTGGACAGCAAATACAAACATATACTGTAACAGATGGTAACAAAACACAATTGCTAGTGGCGGATTATACCGATGGCATATACTATATAAAAGCAAAATCGGTAACAGGCAAGCAGGTATACCGCCGTATAGTATTACAGAACGAGTAAGCAAGCGCACTTCGTTATATTTCAAAACGAGCTACACCTGTTGTAGCTCGTTTTATTTTTTATACACTTTAAGCTACAATTTATACCATACAACAACGTTACATTGCCGAGATGTAATATTATAATTACATTACACCCGTTAACCAAAGCGAACCATGACCAATTTTAACGAACGCCTACACGAAGTAGCTACCCACTACAAGCTAGGCGACTACCACTTAGGCTTGCGCCGAATGCTGGATGCTGCGCTTGAAACGCGTAACCCCGACATATTCGAAAAGGCACTTGCCTTTTGCGACGAGGCAGAGAAAGACAACACTGAGAATATTGTACCTAAGGCCAATGCCTTATTGGTAGAAATAGAAAAGGCCGCGCCAAAAGAGGTGCGCAGTACCAACACCAATGTAGTAGATATACAAGGGGTAAGCAAAGCTTATAACAAGGGAAAGTTCAAGCTATCGCCCGTAAACCTTACGCTAAAGCCCGGCCAAATAGCTGGTTTGGTAGGCGAAAACGGAAATGGCAAAACTACCTTTCTGCGTATAATAGGCGGCGAACTACTTACCGATACAGGTACTATTAGCTATACGCTTGACAGCAAACCAAAGGATGATTACGACCTTCGTACATCGCTGGTATTTATACCACAGCGCATACCGCGCTGGTGGGGTACTCTTACCGATAACCTACACTTTGCAGCTAGGCACTATGGCCTAGTAGGAAGAGAAAATGAATTATGGGTAGAAATGATAATAGCGCGCCTTGGTTTGCGCCCTTATAAAAACTTATCATGGAATACCATATCATCGGGCTATCGCACGCGCTTCGAAATAGCACGCACCTTGCTGCGAAGGCCCGAGGTATTGCTGCTAGATGAACCACTGGCTAACCTTGACATTATTTCGCAGCAGACCATATTGCAAGATTTGAAGTACCTGGCGCAAAGCACAGCGCACCCTATGGCAATTGTGCTTAGCTCGCAGCAGATATATGAGGTGGAAAAGGTAAGCGACAAGATTGTTTTCTTGAAACAAGGCTCGCCTGTATATCAAGATATAAAGCGCAATACCGAAACCGTGGAGGATCAGCCACAAGTATCATTGTTCGAAATAGAAGTAACAGGCAGTAAAGATGAGCTACATAAAGTACTCGAAGGTTTGCAACTACAGTCGCTACAATACAATGGTGGCGTGTACATAGCTACCTTCAATGCAGGCATTACACCTTCGGCTGTGTTAACTGCATTAAGTACTGCATCTTTCGAGGTGAATTATTTCCGCAATATTTCCAACTCATCGCGCCGCTTTTTTGCTAACCTATAAGCCTTGCCCTAACCATGATAAAGAAAATCAATCAATACCTTGTTACCCACCATCCACAAATATGGAACACCAAACTGGTATGGGTGCTTAGTGCAATACTAATCACTCATTTGCTATATTTTATTGCAGGCTACTTGCATTTCGATGATTTCAACAAGCTACATATCTATTCTGATATAAACAGTACTGTTGTATATTCTACTAACATAGGCTTTTCGGTACTTACTAGCTTCTTGATACTTGTAGTGTGGCTTGTTTTCTATTTACGCAACAATCCATTTAAAAGCATCTATCCCTTAAAGCCTTCATACTTTATCACTGAGTTCAGTATAATATTCATCATTGCTTTTTCGGGCATCTTGTTCTATAAATCTTACGCTGTAGGATTTGTTCTAGCTGCAAAAAACAAAACTGCCGATGTAAACTTAGTAGAGGAACTCAACACGTTAAACCTAGCGCATGCACTAATACCTGAAGACAAGCGAGACTACAAATTGCATTCAAGCTGCGATTCATTAGACTATATCGACTCGCTACAAAAGCTAGGCTTTAAGTCGCGAGAATATTACAACGATGATGAAAGCATATTAGAAGAAACAGAAACTATAAAGACCAAAGTGATAACATCTTATGATGACAGTTTGGTTGGTGTAGCCATAAGGGATTTCGAACGCCGCGAAAAGGAGGACAACAATTTAAGCCTGCTACATTATTGCCATAAAGAGAGCGATATATTGGATTCTGCTACACTAAGTAAGTATGAAATCAATAATAGGGTTAACCAGTTATTACAATCGGGTAATAAAAAAGAAGTAGCGGCAATACTAGAACGCTTTGAAAAAATGACTAAAAAATACGGTATAGAAAATACGGCAGCTACCCGTATGTATACCGAGTATGCATTTTCAAGCAGCAAGTTCCGACCAAGCCACTTTGTAAACAATGTACACCTAAGCAAAGAGGATGCAGCTTATTCAGAAGCTGAAGACGTTGGCTATAATTTCCCAAATGGAAAAATCGATTTTGAGGACCTTGAAAAATCGCTTGTAAATATTTATGGGATACGTAACGATAAAGGCACAGAATTCAAATTTTGGTTATTGATGTTGTACCTAGCCTTTGCTGGTTCGCTTTTGCTTTTCACTTTTAGGTTAACTCCCATACGTGTTTGGTTTACGGCCATAGCCGCGCATTTTGGCTTAAACATATTAGTAGGCTTGATTGGGGCATTAACCATTAGAAATGAGCATGGTTTTTACTTTATGGCATATATCATTTTCATTGGTGCTTATATAGCACATATCACTTTAAGAAACCGCTATAAAAAAACAGCTGGGGTGATGTTGGTATGGGTAAGCTGGTGGCTTCCATTCTTAGGCATCTTAGTTCTAGAGCATTTAAAGGATGCCTTCCGACCTAAAGAATACTACAATGGAAAAATTCATGGCATAAGCCCTACATACGACTTTTTAACCGACAATGCAGATTGGTTGATTTTATTTGTATTGGTGTTATCATTCCTATATATAGGTTGGGGTATAACGCGCCATTTCCGCACGTGGATGGCTTTACCCGAAGAATAACTAGCTGAACAAATTCAACTGGCCCTTGTCGTTTTGCTGTTGCAATAGTTCGTTGCGGCGAGGTTCATATAGATCATAATTGGTAGGTGGCATTTGGCGGCCCTTGAGGTGTTTGGAACAAGCCAAGTGGTATTGAGAGCGTATAAGCTCGGCAAACTTGCCCTCGCCGCGCATGCGCCTGCCGTATTCGGTGTCGTTCAGCTTACCGCCGTGCATGGTCTTTATTTGGTTCAGCACCTTGTTTGCCCGGTCGGGAAAGTTCTTCTTTACCCAATCGGTAAATATGTTGCCGTTGTGGCCGTTCAGCCTGACTATAATATAGGTTACGCTAGTAGCTCCGTGCTCAGCACAGGTCTTCACCAGGTCGAATATCTCCTCATCGTTAATAGCAGGTATAATAGGTGCAGTGTTTACGTTTACAGGTATGCCTGCATTAGCCAATCGGCTAAGGGTGGTAAGTATCGCCTTGGGCGCTGCCGTGCGCGGCTCCATTATGCGTTTTAGCTTATCGTCTAAGGTAGTAATGCTCAGCGTTACCTTTACCAAGCGCAGCTTTGCCATTTCGCTTAGCACGTCTATATCGCGCTGTATTAGGGCATTCTTGGTTATTATGCCTACAGGGTGCTGCAAGTCGTAAAATACTTCTAATACCTTTCTGGTTATGCCTAGTTTTCGCTCTATGGGTTGGTAGCAATCTGTATTGCCGCTAAGCATTACCGAGTCTGCCGTATGGTTCTTCTTCATCAGCGCCTCGCGCAGTAGTTCAGGTGCGTTGCGCTTCACCAATATGTTTTGCTCAAACTCTGCCCCTGCGCTGTAGCCCCAGTACTCGTGCGTATTGCGCGCATAGCAGTATATGCAGCCGTGCTCGCAGCCTTGGTACGGGTTCATGCTCCAACCCATACCAAGGTCGGGGCTAGTTACCTTGTTCATTATCGTTTTTGGGAAAACATCTATGTACTTGGTGTTCGGGTTGCGGCTTAGCTCCTCTTGCTTCTCTTCCTCGCTGTACAGGTGTTCCACATCCTTCTCGCAGCTATGTTTCAGAAACTTATTCGCAGGGTTTATCTGCGCTCCTCTCCCTTTTATGTACAATCCATCCATCAGCTACTATTTTTAGCAAAACTAACTATAATAGCATTTATTACGAACGTATTTGGAGATTTAACTTTTACTATTCATCGGGATATTTGAAGCAACTAAACTCAACTATAGGTAGCTTTAAAGGCAGCAAACCGCAATAGAAACTATCGCCAGTTAACACATAGTTGCAGCGTGCATGTAGGTTCTCCTGTTTCATGGCATCATCTATCTGCGCAGGGTGGTAAGCCACGCCATCTATGGTAGCTACCCATTCACAGCCATCGCCCGCTAAGGGGCCTTGGTAGTTAAAGACCACCTCATGCTCGCAGTGGTTATTAGGCATTTTGTGGCAAACGCCGGAGCTAAGCATAAAGCCAAGCGCAACAACTGATAGGGAGATTGATGGTTTCATAAGTATAGAACGTTTGAAAATAAAAAAGAGTTGCCTGTTTAGTTTTCATTTACAGGCAACACTGCTACAGCTGCGTGTGCGTGCTTAGCCCAATCACCTTTTTGACTATAAAACTGACTATACCAAGCGCGCATTTTCATAATCGGTCCATCTCCTTTTACCAATACAGGTCTTGCAGCAAAGTTCTTCTTCTCCCAAATAGCTATATCATCGTGAAACTGTGCCGAGGCTTCGCCTAGCAGATACTTAACCGCTATCTTCCAAGTGCTTTTAGGTGCATATACATAGTCCTCCATCTTCACCTTCAATGGACCAAGCGGCGTAAATGTTTTCACCAATAGCATTTTACCTATTTCGGTATTGAACCTAAATACCAAAAAACCTGGCCCATAATACGTTACAGTAGCATGCCCCCCAGCATGCGGTATAAGTTTGCCGCTCTTTTTCCATACTAAATCTGCTTGATCAGTAAACCAAGCAGTGTGCTTCTTCTCCCCTTCACCAAATTGTATATTCAAAGTGTGCTTTACATCTACAATGTGGTGCGCCCAAGGTATGGTTAACAGGTCGTGTACATAAGCAAAGTGCGCATAGTCTGCTCCATTCTCGGCAAAGTCCTGCAAATGTATGCGCAGTACGTCGCTGGTTTTTAAGTGGAACTTATAATCTGCAACTTCCGGCACACAGCCGTCTGTAGTCCAGCTAGGTGCTTCTCCTTCGCTGTGATACCAAACCAATATCAAGCCCCAATCTTCTTTCACCGTCCATCCTTTGGTTTCGGCATTGTGCGGCACCTTATCGGCATAAGGTATGTGCGCGCACTTGCCATTGGTTTTAAACTCCCATGCATGGAAGGGGCAAACCAAATTATTGCCTTTTACACAGCCATCGGCAAGGTTGGCATTCAGATGCGGACAATAAACATCCAGCACTCCCACTTCGCCGTTCTGCCCACGAAACACTGCCAGCTTTTGCCCGAAAGCATCTACCTCTACTACTTCGCCCTTTTTTACCATGCTGCTTTCTCCTAGGCTGAACCAGCCATTAGGAAATGCAGGAGGATAGTCCTTTGCGCGAATCTTCTCGTACTCTTTATCAAACGCAATGCGTACGCGTTTCTTTCCTTTTACAAATATCAACACATACAGTGTAGCCACCGCTACTAATACTAGCAACGATAAAATCAAAACAATTTTCAATACCATGAATGGCAAATAGATTTAAAACTTGAAGTAATGCGAGACCTTAAAAGGCGGGTTACTTTAATGAAGATGCACTTATTTGCCAAGTGTACAAAGAGAAAGCAAATAAATATTAGGATTATTTTAATAGCGAAATATACGCAGGCTCAAGGCTTCTACCTCACGGCATATATCATCACCACAAAGAAAAGATACAAGTACACCCATAGGCCATCTACAAAGTGCCAGTAGGTAGCTAGCATATCTATGCGCTCCTTGCTCATAGGGTCTGTTTCAAACAGCAGTTGCTTTACAGCATCGGTCTTCATTTCCCAAGCATGGAAGGCGGTAAGCCCTAGCAGCACCACACCCACCAATAGGTGCAACACGTGCAAGCCGGTAATAATGTACAGGTGCGCACCCGCTATGTTGTGTAGGTCTATTTGCTGTGCGGAAAGTTCTACCCAACCCATAAACTGGAATATGGTGAAGGCAATGCCCAAACCCGTGGTTGCCGCCAAGCCCGTGAACAGGTTGTCGAAGTCGTTAGCCCATGCCGCATTGCGCATTTGGTTAACCGCATAGCTGCTGAAAAGGATAATAATAGTGTTGGCGTGGAAAATGAAGGGTAGTTGTAATTTGTTAAATGGCGTGCCAAACGTGCTGAAAAAGTACGAAACCGTAAGCATGAGAAAGGCAGAAGTAATACCTATCATAGCTAAGTAGGTGATAATACGCAGGTTAGAAAAGCGCTGCCCAAAGCCGCTTTGGTTATGTTGCTGTGTTCCTTCTTCGGCCTTTGTAAACTTACTCATGCTAAATTGTTTAGACAAAATCCATTTATTAGCTACAAACACATTAAATTTGCGTTCCTTAAAAATAACACAAAGCCCGCAAACGGTTTTGGTTATAAAGTTAAATATGGCAGAGAGCGATAAAATTATTGATGAAGTAACGCAAAGCGACTATAAATACGGCTTTGTTACGCAGATAGAGGCAGATGAGGCCCCAAAGGGCCTAAGCGAAGATATAGTACGCTTTATTTCCGCCAAAAAGAACGAGCCCGACTGGATGCTTGAATGGCGCTTGAAGGCTTACCGTGCTTGGTTGAAAATGGAGCAGCCCGAGTGGCAGAACCTGCACTTTCCTAAAGTCGACTTCCAAAATATCATTTACTATTCTGCTCCTAAGCAGAAGAAAAAGGTGGAAAGCCTAGATGATATAGACCCAGAAATTCGCGCTACTTACGAGAAGTTGGGTATTCCTATTCAAGAACAAAAGATATTGGCAGGCGTAGCGGTTGACTATGTAATGGACTCGGAGAGCGTGATAACTACCTTCCGCGAATCGTTGAAGGAGAAGGGCATCATCTTCTGTTCCATATCGGAAGCTATACGCGAGCACGCCGACCTAGTGAAACAATACCTGGGCAGCGTAGTACCGCAGCGCGATAACTACTATGCCGCTTTGAACTCGGCAGTGTTTAGCGACGGTAGCTTTGTGTACATACCTAAGGGCGTTCGTTGCCCTATGGAATTGAGCACTTACTTCCGTATAAACGCTGAGAACACAGGCCAGTTTGAGCGTACCTTGATAATAGCTGACGACAATAGTTATGTAAGCTACCTAGAGGGCTGTACTGCCCCAATGCGCGATGAAAACCAGCTACACGCCGCAGTGGTGGAACTGGTAACCATGGACAATGCCGAGATAAAATACAGCACGGTGCAGAACTGGTACCCGGGCGATAAAGAAGGCAAGGGCGGTATATACAACTTTGTAACCAAGCGTGGTATATGCAAAGGTGTGAACAGCAAAATAAGCTGGACGCAGGTAGAAACAGGCTCGGCCATAACTTGGAAATACCCAAGCTGCATATTAAAGGGCGATAACTCGATTGGTGAATTTTATTCTGTAGCGGTAACTAATAATTACCAGCAGGCAGATACCGGCACCAAGATGATACACATAGGCAAGAATACCCGCAGCCGTATAGTAAGCAAGGGTATTTCTGCCGGCAAGTCGCAGAACTCGTACCGCGGTTTGGTGCAGGTAAACGGCCCAGCTGAAAACGCCTACAATTTCTCGCAGTGCGATAGCTTATTGATAGGTGACCGTTGCGGCGCTCATACCTTCCCTTACTTAGAGATAAAGAATAGCAGCGCGCGCGTAGAGCACGAGGCTACAACTTCTAAGATTGGCGAAGACCTATTGTTCTACTGTAACCAACGTGGCCTAAGCGACGAGGAAGCGGTAAGCATGATAGTGAATGGTTACTGTAAGGAAGTATTCCAACATCTACCTATGGAGTTTATGGTAGAAGCGCAGAAATTGTTGAGCATTTCATTGGAAGGCTCGGTAGGTTAAAAAAACAAAAGTATGCTGAAACGCCTTTGGAAATATTACGGATGGATAGGAACAGCAACAACAATATATAACAAGGTATTGAAACCCTTTTACCAAGAACTGAAGAAAGACGCGGAAGAACTGGAAAAGGAAAACAAAAAGAAAAGACAAACAAGAGCGAAAAATGCTATCGATAAAAAACCTAAACGTAGCCATAAACGGCAAGCAAATACTAAAGGACTTTAACTTAGAAATTGGTTCTGGTGAGGTACACGCCATAATGGGTCCGAACGGTACAGGTAAGTCAACCTTGGCTTCTGCCCTATCAGGCCGCGAAGAGTACGAAATACTATCGGGCGAAGTAACATACAAAGGCAAAGACCTTTTGGCTATGAGCCCAGACGAGCGCGCCCGCGAAGGTGTGTTCTTGGCGTTTCAATACCCTGTAGAAATACCAGGCGTAAGCGTTACCAACTTCATGAAGGCAGCAGTAAATGCCAAGCGCAAACACTTCGGTATGGACCCAATGGATGCCAAAGACTTCTTGAAATTGATGAAGGAGAAAATGGAGTTTGTTGAGATAAAGAAGGAGATGATGAGCCGCTCGCTGAACGAAGGCTTTAGCGGTGGCGAAAAGAAGCGTAACGAGGTATTCCAAATGGCGATGTTGGAGCCATCTCTTTGCATACTTGATGAAACAGATTCTGGTTTAGATATAGATGCGCTACGCATAGTAGCCAATGGCGTAAACAAACTGCGCAATGCCGACCGTAGCTTTTTGGTGATAACACACTACCAGCGCTTGCTGAACTATATAGTACCTGACCATGTACACGTAATGTACGGTGGCCGCATAGTAAAGAGCGGAGGCAAAGAACTAGCACTACAGCTAGAAGAAAAAGGCTACGACTGGATA
>JAFDYM010000090.1 GCA_018267435.1 Bacteroidota bacterium
ACCGAAAATATTGCAGCATTGGCATTTGGCACATATTCGCCGTATCATTGCCATAGAAACCCAAAGGCATGAAACAGTCGAACGAGTTATTCCTCCTCATTAAGTCAATGACCCGAAACGAGAAGGGCTATTTCAAAAAATTCGCTTCAGTAAATAGTAAAAAAGGTGAAGGTAACTACCTGCGCCTGTTCGACTGTATAGATGAAATGGAGGAGTATGACGAGAAGCTGATAAAGAAAAAGTTTGCCAAAGAAAAATTCATAGCACAGCTTAACGTAACTAAGCTGTACCTACAGCGCATGATAATAAAAAGCTTGCGCAACTACTATAGCGAAAACGACCCCGATATAGAGCGCCTAAGCGCCATGATAGAGATAACACTTCTGATAAAAAAGCAGATGTACGATAGCGCCCTGCGCATAATAGAAAAAATGAAGCCTATAGCTATAGAATACGAAACACATATCAATTCATTATTTCTATCGCAAGTAGAATACCAAATATACCTACGCAAGGGTATGTATAAAGAAATACTAGAAACTGGAGCCGATAGGCTAGCGAACGAAAAAAAAGTACTACGCGAATACGAAAACCTGTGCGAGTTTAGGAATGTGCAAGGCCGCATAATGAGCTACACGCAAATGGAAGGGCATAAACAAAATGAATCATTGCAGGAAATAAATAGAACACTGGAACTGCCCCTGCTAAAAGATGAAAAAAACAGCCTAAGCTTTAAGGCGCTAACACATAGGCTAGAGATATTGAACAAATGCTACCTAAAATTAGGCGAACGCGAAAAGGCTTTGGACACGGCGCGTAACATGCGCGCTGCCTTTAAGAACAACCCAGAACGCATAAAAACCTTACCCTACAACTACTTTGTAGCTTTGAATAGCTTGGCTAACCGTTGCCTAGCCTCAGGCATGCACCAAGAGGTACTTGAATACAGCCAAGATATGATTGACCTAGTAAACGACAAAACAGTAGCGTTAAGCGATAGCCAGCGCTTTGAAATGAGCGCACAGGTGTATGAAAAACGTTGCATAGTATATGGCAGAACAGGTGAATATGAAAAGGGCATTGAATACAGCAAGCTATCGAAGCAACTGATTGATACAAGACCTATGCGTAGCGAGTTTACAGTTACTTATTTATACTTTACATCGGTTTGCTATTTTGGTATGCGCGATTATAATAGTGCCCTCAATTTTATCAACGAGGCTATCAATGGCCCTTACGCAGATATACGTAAGGACATAATATTCTGCATGCACATGCTTAATATTATGGTACACTTCGACCTTGGCAATTATAGCTTGCTTAAGCGCCTTATAACCATGGCACGCAACTATGTGTTGAAACACAAGTTTACTACGCTGGATACAGAAGATTTGTTCAAGGGTATAAACGATATGGTGAAACACGCCAGCGATGGTAACACAGCTTTGCTACACGGCGCCACCCAGTATCTACAAGCTATAGCCCCTAATTTCGATTTTCTAGATATAGACCCGCTATTGATGTGGCTAAGCAGGCACGAGCGCTAGTAGCCACTCTCCTATTCATATTTGGCGCGGTACTGTAGTGCCTAGCGCTTACTGTTGTGCGCCACGCGCGACCTTCCTGTTGGCATTCTATGCTTTAGATTTTTGAGCCGCAAAGTACTGCGGCTCTACAACTAGCCGCCGTTGTGCAAAGTACCAACAGTACGAACGCCCGATGGAACCAACCACAGAAGAAATTCTCTACAGTACCGCGCCAAATTAAAACCTCCTCTACTGACACATACCTAAAAAAGAATGGCTGCAAGGCACACCCACGTACCTTACAGCCATTACTATTTACAGAGGTTCAACAAACAACCAAATTACTCCTCTGCAAGCTCTTGATCGAATAGTTCTTCTTCTTTTTTGCCGCCTAGTTTGTGTGCTAGCTTGGTTATAGCCACATACAACACAGGTACTACAAATATGGCCAGCGTAGTAGCAGCAAGCATACCGCCGAACACCGTCCAGCCAATGGTTTTACGGGCTTGTGCACCTGCACCACTAGCCAGTGCCAATGGCAACACGCCGAATATGAATGCCAATGATGTCATTACTATCGGGCGCAAGCGCAGCTTAACAGCCTCAAGCGTTGCCTTCACTACATCCATACCTTTATCTACACGCTCCTTGGCAAACTCCACTATCAATATCGCATTCTTAGCCGCAAGACCGATAAGGGTAATCAAACCTATTTGCGCATAAACGTTGTTGCTAAGGTTAGGCAGCAAGGTAAGCGTAAGTATGGAGCCGAATGCACCTATAGGTACCGCGAACAATACCGAGAACGGTATGGCCCAGCTTTCGTACAATGCAGCTAGGAACAAAAACACGAAACCTAATGAAAGTAGGAATATCATCAACGATGTATTACCCGCTTTCAACTCCTCAGCGCTCAGGCCTGAGAACTCATAACCATAACCAGCCGGCAGTGTTTGGTCGGCCACTTCTTTTAAAGCCTGTATTGCCTGACCAGAACTATAACCCGGTTTAGGTTCGCCGTTTATTTCTACCGTTTGGAATATGTTGTAGTGCGATATCATGGCAGGCTTTTCTACTACGCTTACAGTGGTGATAGCGCTAAGTGGCACCATGCCGCCAGTATTGTTGCGTACATAGTATTTCTCTAGCGCTTTTACATCGCCGCGGTAGCTTGAATCAGCCTGTGCCATTACACGGAAGTTACGTCCGTATATGTTGAAGTCGTTTACATACGTACTAC
>JAFDYM010000091.1 GCA_018267435.1 Bacteroidota bacterium
GCATCGGTAATAGTAACTACATACAAGCCCGCGCCTAAGTTGGTTAGGTCTTCGGTAGTAGCGCCGTTGTTACAAGTATAGGTATAAGGTGTGTTGCCGCCGTTAGGGCTTATATTTATCCAGCCATCGGCGGTAGATGTACATGATACATTAGAGCGGGTGTACGGAATATATATTTGGCCAGGTTGCGAAATACTGATGGCTGCACTTGCTGTACAGTTGTTCGCATCGGTAACTGTAACGCGGCATGTACCTCCAGCAAGGTTAGCTCTGTCTTCGCTAGTGCTACCATTGTTCCATATATAAGTGTATGGTGCCGTGCCGTTTGCCGTTAGGTTTATAGAACCTGCTGTATCGCCAGCACACTGGGTATTGTTTATTTTTGTATGGCTTAGGGTAATTTTGTTTACGCCGCCTACGCTATCTGTTATTACTGTAGTACAGCCTGCACCATAAGTTGCAGTTACGCTGTAGCTGCCTGGTGTAAGGTTGCTTATGTTGCTAGTAGTAGCACCTGTATTCCATATATAGGTTTTAGTACCAGAGTAATTAAGCGTTAAGCTTAGGCTACCACCGGTAGTACAAGTGCTATTTGTTTTATTTACAACATAAGTAGGGTTAGTTGGTTCAAGTATAGTAGCTGTGTTTGCAGTTGTACAACTGTTTGCATCGGTTACTGTTATACTATAAGTGCCTGCGGCCAAGCCCGTACGGTTCTGTGTATTTGCAGCATCGCTCCACAAATGTGTGTATGGTGCTGAGCCGCCAGTTACGGTTAGGTTAATGGCACCAATGCTACCACCATAGCAGCTATTGTGTGTTACGGTGCTAGCAACTGCTAGGGTAGCAGGTTGGTTTACAGTAGCTGTAGTAGTAGCCGTGCAGCCTATAGCATCGGTTACAGTTACGTTGTAAGTGCCAGCAGCTAGGTTGCTACGGTTTTGTGTAGTTGCCGCATCGTTCCAATTAAACGAATAGGCACCCGTACCACCACTCACCATTAATGCAATAGCGCCATTGCTTGCTCCGTTGCAAGTTGCTCCGCTAGCGCTAGCCGTAGCGCTTAAAGGTGTAGGTTGGTTAGTAGTTTCGGTCGCAGTACCCGAGCAGCCGTGGTTATCGGTTACCGTTACGTTATAAGTCCCTGCTAGTATGTTAGTTCTGTTTTGTGTGTTAGCGCCGTCGTTCCATAGGTATGTGTATGGTGCTAAGCCTCCAATTATGCTTAGGTTTATGCCTGCTGTAGCAGTACCGCCACAAGTAGCATCGTATGCAGTAGTCAAAATTGAAACACCAATAGGCTGGCTAACTGCATAGCTAGCACTTGCTTGGCAAAGGTTAGCATCGGTTAATGTAACAGTGTATGTACCACCTGCAAGGCCTGTACGGTTTTGTGTATTGGCGCCGTCGTTCCACGCAAAAGCGTATGGAGAAGTACCACCACTTACGTTTATGTTTATCGCTCCATTGTTGTTGCCGCAAGTAGCATCGCTTACAGTACCGTTAAGGTATATAGGGAAAGCTGGCTGTGTAATGTTTGCATTGCGGCTTACTGTACAACCGTTTGCATCGGTTACGGTTACCGTGTAAGTATCAGCTTTTAGGTTGCTTAGGTCTTCGGTACTAGCACCATTGCTCCAAACAAAGCTAAATGGGGCACGGCCGTTGTTTATGGCTAGGTTAATGCTGCCTATACTATCGCCATAGCAAGTGTTGTTAGCTTGTGTGTGGCTAGCAGTCATAGGTACATAAGGGTATATTACTTCGGTTGCATAGCCCTCGCAGCCAGTAGCATCTGTTACGGTTACATTGTATGTACCAGCAGCTAGGTTGCTGCGGTTAGGGCTTACAAAGCCAGCACCCCACCAGTAGCTATAGCCACCTGCACCACCGCTTACGCTGGTAGTAATAGCGCCAGTGCTACCGCCCATACAGTTTATTTGTGTAGCAGTAGTATTTACTAGTACTTGGGTAGGAGATGCTATGGTTTTGCCAGATGTAGCAGTACAGCCCCTACTGTCGGTTACTGTTACTGTATAAGTACCATTGGCAAGGCCAAAGCGGTTTTGTGTAATGGCACCATCGTTCCAGCTAAAGGTGTTGCCACCATTACCTCCACTTACGTTAGCAGTTATAGCACCGTTGTTAGCGCCATAGCAGGTAGGTTGTGTAGCTGTTGTGTTTATGGTAAGTACACTTGGCTGTGTTATGGTTACTGTTTTAGTTATGGTACAGGTGTTTACGTTAGTTACCGTTACTGTGTAAGTGCCAGCGGTAAGGCCGCTTATGTTTTGTGTAGTGGCACCGTTGCTCCAGCTATAGGTAAATGGGCCTGGTGCGCCTACTACGCTTGTTATGTTTATTAAACCACTATTACCACCGTTGCAGGCAACGTTGGTAGCGCTATGGTTCACATTCATTGGTGTGTTGCTCATGTTTACCGTTGCGCTTACGCTTACGGTACAAGCTATATTATCAGTTATAGTTACGCTGTAGGTACCTATCATTAGGCTGCTACGGTCTTGGGTAGTAGCACCGTCGTTCCACATATAGTTATAAGGAGGGTAGCCATATTGTACGGTTAGGTCTATACCGCCATTACTTGCGTTACAGTTAGCATCGTTTACGGTTACGCTAGGTACCATGCCCATAGGCTGGGTTACGTTAGCTGAGTCTGCCATTTGGCAACCGTTGGCATCGGTTACAGTAAAGTGGTAGTTATAGGCAGTTACGTTGCTGCGGTCTTCGGTAGTAGCACCATCGTTCCACAAATAAGTATAGCCTGGAGTACCGCCAGTTACTGTTATATCTACAGCACCAGTATTGGCACCGCCACAGCCTACTGGCGTAATGGCTTTAGCCGCCACTATAGGTGCCGGCTGCGATATGGTTACCGAAAGGGTAGCTGAAGCTAAGGTGGCGTCATACACCGTTACGGTGTATGTACCTGCAGCTAGGCCGCTTCGGTCTTCTACCAGTATACTGTCGTTCCATACATATACCAGTGGGCCTGTTCCTGTGGCTGACAGGTTAATAGATCCGTTGTTGCTGCCATAGCAACTTACGTTAGTGTGTGTTTCGCTTAGTACTACTGCAGCATTAGCTCCGTAGCCTCCTATCATAAGCATAAACACCAGTAATGCTCCTTTGAAAAATTGTTTCATCTCGATCCTTTTTTATGTGGTTTTGTTCCAAATCCCACATTCCTTACCCCTTTTGTACGGGCTTTAGGCAGAAAAGTTTCGGATGAATTGGTGGCTTAATAACACGAAATCCACATAGAAATTCATAACATTGCCCCGCAAACAGGCTAATAACACATAACTGCTTGTTTTTGAAGAAAACTGAGACCCATGCATAGTGCAGAATTTTTAACAGATCTATACGAAAAGACTTTCGGCGAGAATAATTTCAATAACTCACCAAAGGCCCTATACGAGCCCGTTTACCATATAATGGGTATGAAAGGCAAGCGCATACGCCCTTTGTTGGTTTTAATGGCTAATGATGCCTTTGGCGGCGATGTAAAGCAGGCACTTAACCCTGCCTTTGCCATGGAGGTGTTCCATAACTTTACTTTGGTACACGATGATATAATGGACGGTGCCGATATACGCCGTGGCGAACCTACCGTACACGTTAAATATGGTGTAAACGCGGGTATACTGGCTGGCGATGTAATGCTAGCCTATGCCTACCAATACCTTTGTAATGTACCTCAGCAGCATATTCCGGGCCTTATACAGCTGTTCAACAAAACTGCCATTGAAATATTCGAAGGCCAGCAAATGGATATGGACTTTGAAAAGCGCACCGATGTGGGCGAGGTGGAGTACTTGAAAATGATTGAGTACAAAACATCGGTACTATTGGCTTGCAGCTTGCAGATAGGAGCTATGCTTGCTGGTGCCAGCGAGGCTGACCAAAAGCTGATTTATGAATTTGGCTTGAACCTTGGCCTTTCGTTCCAAATAAAAGACGACTACCTAGATGCCTTCGGCGAAGCTGAGAAGGTGGGCAAAAAGATAGGTGGTGATATATTGAACAATAAGAAGACCTACCTTTTTGTATCGGCACTTAACAGCAATAGGAGGGATGACCTGCTTGCATTACTGCCAGAAACTAATGAGGATAAGAAGATAAACAGCGTAAAAGCACTATTAGAAGAAAGTGGCGCTAAGCAAAAAACGCTTGATAAAGCTGACGAACTATATCGCATATCGCAGCAATCATTAGCTAAAGTATCGCTTAGCGATGATGCCAAGAAACCATTGGCTAAGTTGGCAGAGCTAATCAACAACCGCGAGTTTTAATATCCTGTAAAACATTATAGAAAGGGGCCGACGCTATGTCGGCCTTTTTTTGTGCTTGTATATACACCATAGTACCACACATTGGGGAAATATGTACTTGCTATCAGTTATATAATATGTTGGTTTTCATGTGTGTGATGTAGAGTGGCACGCTGTTTTAACACTTCAGGCATACTAAAATTATAACTGTTATGAAGACTATTATTAGGAACACAGCAGCACTGGTGTTGAGTGCTTTAGCCATAAACACCTTTGCACAAAGTACTGCCCGCGAGTTGGGCGGTTTTCAAAGCCCAGAGAGCGTGGGTGCTTACAAGAAACATTTATACGTATCGAACATGGGTGCCAATAACGACCCAAGCAAGAAGGACGGTGACGGCTACATAAGCAAGGTAAACCGCAACAGTGGTACCATAGCCGAAGAGAAGTTTATAACAGGCCTTAACTCGCCTAAGGGTATGTTGGTTGGCCATGGCTATATACTTGTAGCCGACGTAGATAAGGTGCTTGTATACCGTATAAAAGACAAGAAGAAAGTGTGGGAAACCGACTTGAGCAAAGAAGGTATAACCTATGCCAACGATATAGCCATACGCGGTTGGGGTAGTGCATTTGTAAGCAGTACCGATAAGAATGCTATATACATTGCAAAAGCAAATGGTAAAGTGAAGAAGCTGCCTGTAAAGGGTAACCTGGAAGGTGCCAATGGTATTATTAAGAAGTGTGGCAAGCTTTACGTTGCCAACTATGGCCGCGGTACCGACCCTAACGGTAGCTATGGTAAAGTAAGCTTGTGTAGCAAGAAGTTTAAAGTGTATAACAAAGGCGGTGTGTACGATGGTATTGCACCGTTGTGTGGCAAATTATTACTAACCGATTGGAGGAGCACTACTGATGGCAAAGGCCGATTGATAGTATATAGGAAGTGTAAGAAGGAGGAAGTAGCTATCAATATAGGTCGCGATATAAACGGACCATCAGATTTGTTTGTTGACCGTAAGTATAAAGCAGTATGGGTGCCAGCTATGAACGAGAACCGTTTGATAATGGTTCAATTGAAAGATATTAAAATGCAGGCTAAAAAGAACAAGGGTGCAAAAGTAGCCATGGCAAAAACGAAAAAAGAGAAGAAAGCTTAATGCTTTTTTAATGGTATCATGCATGGAACGGCGCTTGGGAAAGGCGCCGTTTTTTTGTTTTATATACTGTTTTGATCTTGCATTTTATTCATCACAAAGCGAACTTTTTTTTAAAGCGATTTCGTTATATCATCTCTACTTTTATATCGTGTTCTAGTTGAACATCATTTTATAACCAAAACCAATAGATATGAAAAAGCTGATGACCATGACATTGCTACTAGGTAGCTTGGTGTTAATACAAAGTTGTAGTAAAGAGGAAGGACCCGTAGGGCCAAAAGGTGATACCGGGGCTACAGGGCAAAATGGTGTATCGGGTGCTAAAGCATTTACCTTTACTAACCAACTTGATGGAATGGATATGGAGGTTGCCATCGACTCAGCATTTGTTGACTCATGCGTTACCCTTGTTTATTATCAAGATGCTGCAAACTTGCCTAATGTTTATTGGTACCAAGCCCCTGGATTAGGTTCGGCGGGGCTATATATGCTGCGCTATTATTTATACGTAAAAAATGCTACAACATCGGTAGTTAGGCTAACTCAGTACAACCCCGATGGCTCATTATTTACAGGTACTGCAACTACCTTTAATAAGGTTAAAGTGGTATTTATTCCACATACAGTTTATGGTAAAAAAGATGCAGTAGACTATAGCGACTACAAAGCCGTGGCTAAGTATTATGGCTTGAACGATTAATTGTACCCTGACCAACTCTTCATACGCGCCGAAGGGCATAGCAGCGCCTGCTTACTTGTGGGGTAAGGGGCGCTTGCTTTTTTTATCCTTCTTCAGCATGGTATCTACTTCGTGCTTCATCCATAAGTACAGTTTACCAATTTTGAAAAACTCGTCCGATTTTTCGAAGTCGGCGGCTAGCTGGCTTAACAGTATTTGCTGTTTGGCTTTATCCTTTTCTTGGTCGGCAGCTACATATAGTTTAAAGAAAGCTACAATGGGCTCATACGAAGGTTCGCGTGCCTTTTCTTTGTACTTAAACATGGCATCAAGGTTGCGCAGTTCGCGCTTGTATAAATCGGTATTGCCAGTTTTATAGTAGGCTATTAGGTATAGTATACTTAAATAGTAACGTTCTGTATCATTAAAGTTTTGAAACACCACAGGCAGCTGTTTTAGCAGCTTGTCGTACTGATTCGTAAGCAGCAATATATTAATGCGCGCTATATCCATACGGTTGCGCGTCATGGGGTGTTTTAATAACTCCTCGTGTTTGTTAAGCAGGTCCCAGGCTTTTTTGTATTCGGCTTGTGTTATTAGTACCAATATATAGTTGGTTACTATGGCACTGCTATCGGGGTTAGTGGTTATTTCTGGTAACTCCATGCACCTATCGAAGTATTCAAGTGCTTTTTTTAAGTTGTTGTTCAAATAGTACTCGGTACCTATATGGAACAGTACAAACATTTCTTCCAAAGGTAGCAACCACTCTAAGTTGCGCACGTCCTCATGTTTTTTTCGGTAGCTAAGCAGCTCGGTAAGCACCTTTACTTTTTCGTTTCCGTGTAATGTAAATGCGTATTTACGTTTCTCTAGGTAGTCGTTTATAACCTTGGGCAAGCTGCTGGTAAACGGTAGGCTAGGTGGAGGGATTTGCTTGCCAGGTGCTATACGGTCCAAGTACAAATTGTTGATGGATTGAATGGCTGACTGCGCGCGCATAAACTTAAGCGCCGTGTAGTTCAGCAAGTCGCTGCTTGCTGTGCTTAGTTGCTCTATGTTATGCAGTAGGTTATCTAAAGATGAATTTGATTTTGGTATCTGCTTTACTACCCTTAGCGATTGTATATCGAACAATATGTCGTAGCGGCTATGCTTACGGCAGTAGTCTTCTAGCGCCTTATACTCGCGGTTAAAAGCTTCTATCTGGTTATTATCTACCAAGCGTTTTAACAGCATTAATTGGTGCTCAGGGGTATCGTGTTCTAGCTTCTTTTCGGTTTCGGTAATAATGATGAAGTTGTACAGCTCGGTGTTCAGCAGCCTTAGCTCATTGCGTAGCAGGTAATTTTTGGCAGCGGTATATTTCTCCTTAAACACTTTCTCATACAAAAGGGCTGCCTTGGGCTCGGCTTCGTCGTCTTTGTGTTTTTGCAGCGTATTAAACAGTTCTAACAGGCTTTTGCGCTTATGTGCTTTCAGCTTGGTTTTAAACTGTTCGCTTTCGCGCTTGCTTAGGTTGTTTATAAGGTATAAGGTCTTCATTTGGGGGTAAAATCAGTGTATAAATATAGTATTAACATAAAGCTATTCACGAATACTTGATAAAACTCAATAACACTTTTGGCTACGGTTAATGAACAGGAGATCCTTGTTTCTTCTATTTGTGTCTTAAAATATTGGTATGAAGGTGTTGATACTATATGGTACTACCGAGGGGCAGACTCGCAAAGTAGCGCAGTATTTGGCTGAGCAAAGTGCCCAGCATGGGCATATTGTAAGTCTATATGAAGCCAACGATAATCCTCCAGATGTAGAGGGTTTTGAGGTAGTAATAGTTTGTGCATCGGTACATGTGGGGCGCTACCAAAGCGGTGTAGCCCATTATGTAAAGCACCATGCTGCTAAACTGAATGCTATAAAAACCGCTTTTGTTTCGGTAAGCCTTACAGCCGCCAGCGAAGATGAGGCATCGTGGATAGATTTGAACCACATTACCGAAACCTTCTTGCACTATGTAGGGTGGAAACCGAGCTTGGTAGAACAAGTGGCAGGTGCGTTGCGCTATACGCAATACGACTTTTTTAAAAAGTTTACGCTTAGAATGATAGCAAGGAGGGCAGGCGGCTCAACCGATACAAGCCACGATACCGAATACACCGATTGGAAACAGGTAAATGAAATATTGACGAAGTTGAAGATATAGGAGCGTAAACAAAAATGGTTGGCCAAATAGCCAACCATTTTTGTTTGTATTTACGCTGTAGGTGGCGTAGGAGCTTGTCCCCCTCCACCGTTGTTATTGCCACCTTCAGGCCTTGGGCCTTTCGGGTTATTGCCTTTGTAGCCGCCGCCTTTAGGGTTGTTGCCCTTATAGCCACCGCCCTTGTTGCCGCCGCCTTTATGGCCACCACCGCCTGCACGTTTCTGTCCGTGGTTGAACGGTTTTTTGCCAGGTATTTGACCTATACGTTTTTTAGGGTTGTATTCAGGTGTTTCGCCTAGCTCGGCAGGTACAGGTAGTTTATTTACTACTGCTTCTATCAGTTCTTCTATCTTACCGAATTTAAACTGCCCTTCGGGGTTGATGAAAGTAAGCGCAGTGCCTTTTGTTTCGGCGCGGGCAGTACGGCCCACACGGTGTACATAGTCTTCGGCATCGTTCGGCACATCGTAGTTTACTACTAGGCCTATGCTGTCCACATCTATACCGCGGCTCATTATATCCGTTGCTACCATTATCTGTAGCGTCTTGTTTTTAAAATTGCGCAGGGTTTCGTTGCGCTCTTCTTGTTCAAGGTCGCTATGTATGGCTGCTACGTTATAGCCGCTGCGCTTAAGTTCGCGTTCTAGGTTCTTTACTGCCTCTTTGCGGCTACAGAAAACAATGATGCTGGCTAAGCCTTTGTGTTCGTTCAAAAGGTTCTTTAGCAAGGCTGGTTTCTGCGCATCGTACACTACATAAGCACCTTGCGTAACGCCCGCGGCAGGCTTAGATATAGATATGTTTATCTGCTCCGGCTCTACCAATATCTTCTTGGCTAGGTCGCGTATTTTAGGTGGCATGGTTGCGCTAAACAATAGCGTTTGCCTTTGTTTAGGCAAAAAGCTGATGATCTTGTTCAGGTCATCGCTAAAGCCCATATCCAGCATACGGTCTGCCTCGTCAAGTATCAAGTGTTTAACATGGTCGAATTTTACATAGCCCATGTTTAAGTGCGCTATCAACCTGCCGGGTGTGGCTATAATAATGTTGGCTCCTTGGCTCAATGCCTTCTTCTCCTGCTCGAACGATATACCGTTGTTGCCGCCAAATATGGCTATACAGCTAACTGGGGCAAAGTAGGCAAAGCCCTGTATGGCTTCGTCTATCTGTATGGCCAGTTCGCGCGTAGGCACTATTATAAGTGCGTAGGTTTGGTCGGTCTGTGCTTGTATTATCTTATTGATAGTGGGTAGAACAAAGGCCGCTGTTTTGCCCGTACCCGTTTGGGCGCAGGCTATCAGGTCCTTGTTTTCCATTATTACAGGTATGGCCTGTTGTTGTATGGGGGTGGGTTTTTTAAAACCCATGGCATCTAAGCCTTCTGCCAGTTCAGGCTCAAATTTCAAATCTTCGAATGTCAAAATTTCTCGTTTAATGTTATGCTATAGTGCCTGCGGTTGATAGCTCCTTGCTAAGGCGGTTGTACTCGCTTTGCTTGGTTTCTTCATCGCGCATTTTCTTCAATGCCGCAGGTACTTCAAAGTGAAGGTCGTTAACCGTGCCCATTTTTTCAAATTTAAGTGCAGGGTCGTTTATAAAAGCCACTTTGCGTTTTACTGCATCCGTTAGTACAAAGCCTATCGTTACCGAGTTGGCGTTGTTGTTCATTTCGGGCATTGGGCGCAATATAGATATTGTTAGGTACTCGTCGCCATCAGTATTACGGCTTATCACCGCATCTACACTGGTTTTCTTGCTGTCGTCCGTACGGCCTGCATCTAGGTGGCGCATCAGGGTTTTAGTTATCCAGCGGCGGTAGTTCTGCTCGCTAATAATATACTCTAGGTCAACCTGGTTGCGGCTTAGGTGCAGTTCCTTGCTTATTTCTTTTAGGTGCTTGCTAGGTTCCTTGCTGCTGTAGCGTATAAAATATAGCTCGTTAAAGCCGAAATACTTAGGCAATAGGTTGCTTATGCGCTGGAACAACATCTCGGGCGAGGCATTGTATTTTTCCAATAGCGATATGATAACATCCGGTTTCCAAGTAGTATTGGCGAAGAAAGCCTCGATATCCTTTATTAGGAATTCCTTATTTATATGCAATGCCTGCGCAAAGTAGGCACCGCGGAAGTTGTTCAGCACATGGTCGAAGCTTTCTACCTTTAACCAACTAGTGGTAATAGGGCGCTTCTCTATTTTCATATAAGCAAAGCCCAGTTCACGGCCAAAAAGGAATA
>JAFDYM010000092.1 GCA_018267435.1 Bacteroidota bacterium
AAGGCCAGTTTGTAAAGAAAGGCCAATTAATGTTTAAGATTATGCCTTTGATATACCAAGCAGAAATGGAGAAGGCGCAAGCCGAAGCGGACTTTGCTGAAATAGAATATCAAAACACCAAGAGCCTAGCCGATAACAATGTGGTATCGCAAAAGGAATTGGCACTTGGCAAAGCAAAGTTAGATAAGGCAAAAGCTGAGTTGAACTTGGCTAAAGCGCATTTAAGTTTTACCGATATAAAGGCACCTTTCGACGGTATCATGGACCACTTCCATGTAAGGCTTGGAAGCTTGCTAGATGAGGGTGAACTTATTACTACGCTTTCCGACAATGCAAGCATGTGGGTTTACTTTAATGTACCAGAGGCAGAGTACCTTGACTTTGCCACTAGGGCCAAAGCCGACCAGCCCCTTAATGTTAACCTACAGCTAGCTAACCATGCTATGTTCGATCATGCAGGCAAGGTTGAAACCATAGAGGCTGACTTCGATAACGAAACTGGTAACATAGAGTTTAGGGCCACCTTCCCTAATCCTAAGCGCCTGCTTAGACATGGCGAAACAGGTAATGTAATGATGCCTGTGCATATTAAGAATGCTGTACTTATTCCGCAGAAAGCAACCTTTGAAGTACTTGATAAAAAGTATGTGTTTGTAGTAGGTAAAGATGGCGTTGTTCACTCTAAAGAAATAACCATAGGGCAAGAGTTGCCGCATATATATGCCGTAACAGGTGGCTTGGAACTAACCGACCATATACTGATAGATGGCTTGCGTAAGGTGAAGAACAACGACAAGATAAAGACAGAAATGGAGAACCCTGAAAAAGTATTAAATGAACTAAACGAGCTACACGCCGAGTAGTAGCTGGTATCAATCGAAAAAATCATGTTCACTAAATTCATTCATAGGCCGGTACTAGCTATAGTAATATCGCTGGCCATAGTGTTTCTGGGTGTGCTGGCATTGTTTACAAGGCCTACGGCACAGTTCCCCGAAATAGCACCGCCGAGGGTAATGGTGTTCATCGCCTTCCCCGGTTCAAGTGCCGACGTGTTGGTTAAGTCAACACTCATCCCATTAGAAAGGGCCATAAACGGTGTGCCAAACATGCAGTACATCATATCGGATGCTACTAGCGCAGGCGAAGCCACCATACAGATAGTATTTGAACCCGGCACCGATGCCAACGCTGCGGTGGTAAACGTAAAAACAAGGGTAGACCAGGTGATGAACAACCTACCGCCGCTGGTGCAGCGCGAAGGTGTGGTTATTACACCGCTACAGCCTAGTATGTTGATGTACGTTAACCTTTACAGTAAGGATAAGAACGCCGATGAGAAGTTTTTGTACAACTACGCCAACGTACACGTAATACCTGAGCTACAGCGTATAAAAGGTATGGGCCGCGCGCAGATACTTGGTAGCCGCCAATATGCAATGCGTATATGGCTAAAGCCCGATAGGATGCGTGCCTACAACGTAAGCACCGAAGAGGTAATGCAAGCCATAAGCGAGCAGAGCGTAATAGGTAGGCCGGGTAGGATAGGGCAGGCATCTGGCCAAACAGCGCAATCGCTGGAGTATGTTCTAACCTACAAGGGCCGCTTCAACACGCCTGAAGAGTATGCAAACATTGTAATAAAGGCAAACTCGGAAGGTGAAATACTGAAGCTAAAAGACATAGGTACAGTAGAACTGGGAAGCGAATTCTTCGACATATACTCCAATATAGACGGCTACCCCGCCGCTTCAATTGTATTGAAACAAAACTTTGGTAGCAACGCCAGCAAGGTGATAGACCAAGTGAAGGAGAAGTTGAAAGAGTTGGAGAAGGACTTCCCTCCGGGTATGGAATACCAAATCAACTACGACGTATCGAAGTTTGTGGATGCGAGTATTGAGAAGGTGTTGCATACGCTGATGGAGGCCTTCATACTAGTGGCCATTGTGGTGTTCATCTTCCTTGGCGATTGGCGTTCTACCTTGATACCGATTATTGCAGTACCTGTATCGCTGGTAGGTACTTTTCTAGCTATGCAAATATTTGGCTTAACCATTAACCTGGTTACCCTGTTTGCATTGGTGCTAGCCATAGGTATAGTGGTAGATGATGCGATAGTAGTGGTAGAGGCGGTGCACGCCAAAATGCACGATGCAAACCTCTCGCCATACAATGCTGTAAAGGCCGTGTTGGGCGAAATAAGCGGTGCCATTATAGCCATTACATTGGTAATGACGGCGGTGTTCGTACCCGTTATGTTTATGTCGGGCCCAGTGGGTGTGTTCTATCGCCAATTCAGTATTACCATGGCAAGCTCTATCGTACTATCGGGCGTAGTAGCGCTTACGCTTACACCTGTGTTGTGCGCCATGATATTGAAGCCGATGCACCATAACGAACATAGCAGGTCGCCGATAGCCATGTTCATTAACTGGTTCAACCGCACCTTTGATAAAGCTACGGGCAAGTACACTAAGTTCCTTACTTACATTGTTGACCGCCGCATCATCACCTTCGCTATATTAATAGCCTTTGCTACAGGTATAGTATTGGTGAACGAGAAGTTGCCAGCAGGATTTATACCTAATGAGGACCAAGGTATGATATACGCCATTATTCAAACCCCTCCGGGCACTACGTTAGAGACAACGAACGATGTAGCCCGCAAGTTGCAAAAGGTGGCTGAAGAGGTAGAAGGTATACAGTCGGTATCTTCGCTAGCCGGTTATGAAATATTGACCGAAGGCCGTGGTTCAAACGCAGGTACGTGTTTGATAAACCTGAAAGATTGGGAAGACCGTAAGCACAACGTAAAAGAGATAATAGAAGAGCTAGAAGAAAAGACCAAGGATTTTGGTGCGGTGATAGAATACTTCGAGCCGCCAGCCGTACCTGGTTACGGTTCATCGGATGGTTTCTCGCTGCGTTTGTTGAACAAGAACACTACCGTTGATTATCAGGAATTCGATGATATAAACAAAGACTTTATGCGCGAGCTAGGCAAGCGTAAAGAGTTGACTGGCTTGTTTACATTCTTTGCTGCAAACTATCCGCAGTATGAGTTGGAGATAGATAACGAGCTAGCTATGCAGAAAGGTGTAAGCATAGGCAAGGCAATGGATAACCTGAACATATTGATAGGTAGTACCTACGAACAGGGCTTTATCCGCTTTAGCAACTTCTTTAAAGTGTATACCCAATCGGCACCTGAATATAGAAGGATGCCAAGTGATATATTGAACTTGTACATAAAGAACGATAAGGGAGAAATGGTGCCATACTCTGCGTTTATGACCATGAAGAAAACGCAGGGCCCGAACGAGATTACAAGGTTTAACCTGTATGCTTCGTCATCTATTAAAGGGGTGCCTGCACCGGGCTATACTACGGGCGATGCGATAAAGGCTATAAACGAAGTAGCCGAGCAAACCTTGCCACACGGCTATGGCATAGCATGGGAAGGTTTATCGTACGACGAGGCAAACCGCGGTAACGAAGCGATATACATCTTCTTGGTGGTATTGATATTTGTGTACTTGGTACTTGCCGCACAGTATGAAAGTTTCTTGATTCCTTTCGCCGTGTTGCTATCGTTACCTCCGGGTATATTCGGCTCGTTCATGTTATTGAAGTTTATGGGCTTGGCCAACGATATATATGCGCAGATAGGTCTTATCATGTTGGTGGGTCTATTGGGTAAAAATGCCATATTAATTGTGGAATTCGCCATACAGAAACATAACGAAGGCGCTACCGTATTGGAAGCAGCTATTGAAGGTGCCAAGGTAAGGTTGCGCCCTATATTGATGACCTCATTCGCATTCATTGCGGGGCTAGTACCATTGGTAATAGCACACGGGCCAGGTGCGGTGGGCAACCGTACCATAGGTTCATCGGCTATGGGTGGTATGATATTCGGTACCATATTCGGCGTAATATACATACCGGGCTTGTACTACATATTCGGTAAACTGACGGAAGGTAAGAAGCTGATAAACGACGAAGAATTAAGCTCGTTGAGCGAAGACTTTGTACAAAGCCAATCGCAGCCTAAACTGCCATACAACATTGTAAAAGTGATATATAAAATACTGAGGAGAAATGAAAAATAGGTCATTATTCAAACTAGTTGCCGTAGCCTCGGTTATGCTGATGATGTGGAGTTGCCAATCCACTAAAACACTTACGCGCGACGAGAACAAAACTACACCTGCCAGCTATCGCGGCTCGCAGGATACTACCAACAGCGCCTATACCAATTGGCGAGTGTATTTTCATGATGATAACTTGATAGCACTAATAGATACTGCACTAAAGAACAACCAGGAGTTGAACATTACCATGCAGGAAATATTGGTGGCCCGCAACGAGGTACGTGCCAAGAAGGGCGACTATCTACCATTTGTAAACGTGTACGCAGGTGCGGGGCTTGAAAAGGCTCCGCGCTATACGCGCGATGGTGCTGTAGAAGAGCAGCTGAACATACGCGAGCACCAAAAGTTTCCTGAGCCATTGGGCGACTTTGCATTAGGTGCTACCTTCTCGTGGGAGCTGGATATATGGAAGAAGCTGCGCAATGCCAAGAACGCCGCCGCCAAGCGCTATTTAGCAAGTGTAGAGGGCAAGAACTTTGCCGTTACCAATTTGATAAGCGAGATAGCAAACTCGTACTACGAGTTGATAACGCTGGATAACCAGTTGGATATAATAAATAAGAACATTGCTATACAGCAGAATGCCTTAGGTATTATAAAGCAGCAGAAAGATGCCGCACGTGTATCGCAGCTAGCGGTAAACAGGTTCGAGGCACAGCTGTTGAACACGCAAAACCTGCAATACCAAATAAAGCAGGAGATAGTAGAAGCGGAGAACAGAATCAACTTTTTGGTGGGTCGTTTTCCTCAGCCCGTGCAGCGCAACATGGCAGCCATTGATAGCAATGTATTCGATAGTATATCGGCGGGTGTGCCTAGCCAGTTGTTGTTTAACAGGCCAGACATACGCCAAGCTGAGCAAGAGTTGGCAGCTAATAAGCTAGATGTAAAAGTGGCCCGCGCCAGTTTTTATCCTAACATCAAGCTATCTACACAGGTGGCGTTCCAAGCTTTTAATCCTGCGGTGTGGTTCAACCCTGCATCGTTATTGTATAATGTGTTTGGCGATATAGTTGCACCGCTATTTAACTGGAACCAGTTGCGCGCCAATTTGAACAGCGCCAAGTCTAAACAAATGCAAGCGGTTTACAAGTACGAGCAATCGATACTAAAAGCGCACATAGAAGTGGTGAACCAGCTAAGTGGTATAGAGAACTACACCAATAGCTACAAAACAAAATCGCAAGAGGTAGACATACTAAACCAATCAATCACCATTTCCGATAACTTGTTCAAGAATGCCCGCGCCGACTATGGCGAGGTGCTATTGACACAGCGCGAGGCTTTGGAAAGCAAAATGCAGTTGATAGAGATTAAGCAGAAGCAACTAAGCGCCCAAGTAAATATATACAAAGCGCTAGGTGGCGGTTGGCGTTAAGCTAAGCATGAAGTTTTAGTCAGCACAACAAGGGGCACTGAGGGAATCGGTGTCCCTTTTGTTTATTAGTAGTAGAACATCATTACAAAGTTAGTGCTTGGCATGAAGTTGTATGATACTATATTAAAGTATATAGAAGCTAGTTGAAGCAGCTAAGGTGGTAATAGGCATAAAAAAGGAGAAGTTTAATACTTCTCCTTTGTAACTTTTAGAATGTTGTATAGCATGTCTTTGGCGCGGAACAACTGTGCCTTAACAGTGCCTAGTGGTATATCTAGCTTTTCGGCTATTTCTTCGTAACTAAGTTCATCTAGGTATCGTAGCTCTATCAACGAGCGATACTTAGGCGATAGTTGCTCGATAGCTGCGCGTATTTTGGCAGCGCGCTGCTCCTTCATCATATTCTCTTCAGGGTCTGGGTTGTGGTCTTTTACCGTTATGGTTACCACTTCTCCATCATCTTTCTGCCTTGTAGTTTGCTCAAGCGATGTGGTTTGCAAACGCTTTTTTCGGATGAAGTCGATACAGTTATTGGTTGCTATTTTAAACAGCCAAGTACTAAATGCAAAATCTGCACTATAGTTGCCAATGCTGTTGAATGCCTTGCCAAAAGCCTCCAAAGTCAAATCCTCGGCATCGTCGCGGTTGTGCACCATTTTCAATACCATGAAAAAGATAGACTCGCGGTAGCGCTCCATCAACTTACCGAAGGCCACTTGGTCGCCTTTTTGCGCCTTGGCAACAAGGTCAAGGTCTTCCTGCGCGCGCGATGAGAATTTTGAGTTTAAGTCCTCCAATTGTCTTTGGGTTTTAGCAATAATAAGAAAAATATTACCACTAGGTAATTAACATATAGTACATCAAGTACAGGTTGTGTCCACTTTAAATCTGCTACACCCAATTTGTTGAATACGCGGAAGGTGAGCAGCCACTTTAATAACAATGTAATGCTGAATACCGCTACCGCCAACTGCCAATGCACAGCC
>JAFDYM010000093.1 GCA_018267435.1 Bacteroidota bacterium
CCCAAGGGCCTAAACGCCGTAGAAGACATAACGCAAAACTCAACATTCAATATACCTACGCATAAGCTGCAAAGTTTTCACGCGCGTATATGCCAAGGCGAAATTGGCATGTTCTACTACCAATATGTAAAGCCAGATGCGAACAAAGCATTACAATATGCGCTTGAGCAGTATGAAGAGTTTAAACGAAATGACTTTTTTAGGAGCATAAACCCTAGCGCCTATTATGGTTTGCTAAGCAAGCTATGCGTGCGCTACTTTGGCACAGGTCAGTTTGAACAAGCACTACACTATGTAAACCAGCTGATAAGCGAAACCAGTGGTAAAAACGATGGTGCACCTACGGTAGAATTGAAAAAATTCAACTATGGTGGCAAGTGTATAAAAACTACCTTGTTAAGCCTACAGGGATTGTATGCTGAGGCAGCAGAATTTGCGCGAGATAATTATTACATAAAAGATAACCTAGCACCAAACGAGCGTATTACCTTTTTAATGGATTACGCCCTATCGCTATTCCATACTGGGCAATACGATGAGTGCCATACGCAGTTAAACGTTCTTATAAACGACGATACGCCCGAGCGCCTTGACTTACAGTTGCAAGCTAGGCTATTGTTTATCATTCTTCAAATTCAGCAAAAGAACTTCAGCCTTGTACCCTACCAAACTAAAAACCTAAAGGTATGGATGAAGAAAGCAAAAGCAAACCACCCTGGAGCTGCAGAACTAATACCCTGGCTAGATAAACTAGGTAAAGCAGACACGAAAGACCAAATGCAAAAAACTTTCCCCTTGTTTAAAAGCGCACTGCTCACCGAGCCACTTATACATATAAGCAAGCCGCTGGCACTAGGCAAGTGGAGCATATAAAGAACAATAAGTAAGCCCGCTCCTAACATTAGGAACGGGCTTATCACATTACAATTCAAAAACAGTACTAGTTACTTGCATAGCAGCAAGCATCTCTCTCTATTACTACATATACGTTATAAGTATTGTTATCTGCCTTTTTCACATAAGCTGCCACGTGCGATGTAGTTTGCCCCTGTGGCGCCTTTTGCCAAGCATCGTAGCTGGCCTTGTTAGTTACCAATTGCTCGGTGTATGACCATTCTCGCTCACCAAGTGCTACACGTATATCCTTCTTTGTTTTATCAAACTCTGCCAATGCTAGTTTTATATCGCTGTAGTTGCCTATTACGGCAAAGTACCTTACATCTTTACCCGAGGTTACAAAACACTCCTTAGCGCCTTTCAAACAAGTAGTTGCCTTCGCATCAGCATTTCTGCGTTGCTCTACTGTTAGCTTCGAAAAATCATTATCGGCACCGCTAATTATCATAGCCAATTGCTCTTTAAATTCATTACTGGCTATAACTTTGGTAGAAGAAGAAGTAGTAAATGCAGTAGCACTTGATTTTTGGTCGAACGTTCCATAGTTGCCAGGTGCTTCCGTTTTTAAAGACTCGCTCAGCTGACCCAAATCTGGGCAGCCGCCATTCTCTTTAGCGCCATACATAAAGGCGCACTTATCATCTATATCTGCCACCCCATCACCATCGCGGTCATCGTTCGTCACCTTCACATCTTGCGGGCAACCATGAAACGCAGCAGATCCTTTAACCAATAAGCACCTATCTAAAGAATCTGCTACACCATCTCCATCGCTATCGTACGATGTTGCTTGTTGTGCAAATGTCAATGCGGGTACACTTACCGCCAACACTAGTATATATTTCAAGGCTTTCATAAAATTGAGGTTTTGGTTATAGCCCATATATACCTAAAGCGTGCCGCAGCGCAGCAAGCTTCCTTATCGTTATGTAAATCAGTACTTTATATAGCAGAAGCGATAAACGCGAATTGGGGAATACGCGCCACGTTTAGCCTTCTTTTAGGTATTGCAGCATCAAAGTAGCAGTGCGTTCCGAGGCACCGCTATCGCCCAACTTATGGCGTAAACGTTCATAGCCATCAAACATAATAGCCCTACCTTCTGGTGTTAACAGCTTACGCAATTCAAGCACCAACCTATCCTTATTTACATCAGCCTGTATTAGTTCCTCTACCACGCGCTCATCGCATATCAAGTTCACTATACATATATAGCTTATACCTTTTATCAACTGCTTGGCTATATAGTACGATATCCAACTGCCTTTATAGCATATTACCTCTGGCACGTTGTGCAGCGCAGTTTCAAGCGTAGCGGTACCCGATGTAACAATAGCCGCCGTAGACTCTTTTAAGGTGCCATAGGTTTTATCCATTGCCAATTCGCACCTACTATTGCCTATTATACTTTTATAGAAGTCCTCTCCTATTTGGCTTAGGCCTGTTACTACAAATTTGTACTCGGGAAATTCAGGTATCACCTTCAAGTATTCAGGTAGCAGATATGAAATCTCCTGCTTGCGGCTACCCGGCAATAAGGCTATTACTTTATCGGCACTAGGTGGCTTGTTCTCCAAGCCCTTCAATTCATCTAGCAATGGATGGCCTACAAAATCAACCTGCACCCCATATCGCTCGTAGAACTCCTTCTCGAAAGGCAAAATGACAAACATACGGTCCACATACTTTTTCACCTTGTGCACACGGCCGGTTTTCCATGCCCATAGCTGTGGAGATATGTAGTAGAATATCTTAATCCTATTCTCCTTCAAAAATTCGAATAGGCGGAAATTGAAACCCGGGTAGTCAATCAATATCACTACATCGGGCTTATAAGCAAGTATATCCTTTTTGCAAAATGATATATTGCCAAGTATGGTAGGCAGGTGCTTCACCACCTCGAAGAAACCCATAAATGCAAGGTCTCGAATATGCTTAACTACGACGCCACCAGCGGCAGCCATTTTATCGCCACCCCAACAGCGTATATCGGCATCTGGGTCTTTTTTCTTCAACTCTTTTATCAAGTTGCTACCGTGCAAATCGCCCGATGCCTCGCCTGCAATTATGTAGTACCTCACTGTGTGGCGGTTTGGTAAATCAAAATAGCTATGATGTACAGCATGGTAACTATCATTACAGCCCTTGCAGCATTGTAATATTCCTTGGTAATAAAGTAGAAAAACAAGCCTGCGTTGCCAAAACAACTAAGTGTACTAACCTTTAAAAAAGTACTTGACTGGCGCATGGCCGATAGATACATATCGAAGCTAAACGTGCCTGTACCCTTAATGCTAGAATAAGTAAGCACTATGCCGTACACTACTATAAAGCCAAGCCAAGGGCTGATAAGCCCAGGCACAAAACCTGCAACAAAAGTGTCCCATTTATGAATGGTACGGATAGATCTAAATGTCTTATCTAGCATATAGGCAATTTAAAAGCTAAAGTCTTCTTTACTTTGGTTTGGCACTTGGCCATCCTGCGCATCTTCATGAACGTTAACTCGCCATTTTTCTTTTATAAAGTTGATAGCTTTATGTGCAGTTAAATCGTGCTGTACAGGCACTACGCTTACGTAGCCATTTGCCAAGGCCCATTCATCGGTATCGGTACCTTCATCGTGGTTTACGAACTTGCCCGTTAACCAATAATAAGGCCTACCGAAAGGATCTTCGCGCTGTATGTATTCCTCTTCCCACTTAGCCTTGGCCTGCCTCGATATCTTCAAGCCTTTAAGCTCTTCTACTTTACCCTTAGGTATATTTACATTCAGCAAGGTATTTTCAGGCAAGCCGTCTTTCAATATAGATTGTGCTACTATGCGCGCGTAGTAAGCAGCGGCTGTAAAGTCGGCCTCGTGCTTATAGTCGCATAGCGAAAAACCAACCGAAGGTATACCTTCAAGACTTGCTTCCATGGCGGCACTCATGGTACCTGAATAAATGATATTTATAGACGAGTTAGAACCGTGGTTGATACCGCTTACGCAAAGGTCGGGCTTGCGGTGCAAAACCTTATCTACTGCCAATTTTACACAGTCAACAGGCGTGCCTGAACATTGATATGCCTGCACCTCGCCGAAATGATGTACCTGTGTAAGGCGCAGAGGCTTGCTAAGTGTAATGGCATGCCCCATACCCGATTGTGGGCTATCGGGTGCTACTACCAATACATCGCCAAGGCCAGCCATAGCTTCTACCAAAGCCCTAATACCAGGGGCAGTTACGCCGTCGTCATTCACCACTAAAATCAAAGGTTTGCTCATGCTGCGAAGATAATTTTTGTGGGCAGGTTAAATACAGTTTCACATAAAGAGAAACCCTTTAGTTATACAATTTTCTTTGCGGCTCTCTGCGTCTTCCGCTTTGCGTCCTCTGCGTGAACCCCTTCTTTACTTCAAAAGAAACTTCAATACCTCCGCTGTAAACTCGGCAGGCTTTTCGGCGTGTACCCAATGGCCTGCCTCTTTTATTTCTACCAACTCATTGTCAGGGAAAAGGTCCATTATTTCGCCATAGTTCGATGATGTTACATAGCTGCTCTTTTGCCCTTTTATAAACAAGGTTTCTCCTTCGAAAGGCGTGCCCGTAACAGCATCCGATATCTCGGTGTAGTGGTCCCACAATACTTTGGCATTGAACTTCCATGTAAAGTGCTTGCCATCATCATCACGGTTCAAGCCTTTCATAAGGAACTGCACCGTAGTTTCATCGTTATCCAGCTTAGCGCGCAGTACCTTCTCTACTTGTTCCCTGCTCTCGGCGTGCTCGGCATCGGCAGCAAACAAAGCACCGAATACATCGCTATGCCTATCGCCATACTGTACAGGTGCCACATCAACTACTACTAGCTTTGCTACCCTATCGGCATGGTGCAATGCAAACTGCATAACTACCTTGCCACCCATGCTATGCCCTACTAAGTGAGCCTGGGGTATGTTATGCGTATCCATAAACTCAAGCAGGTCGGCGCTCAATAGTTCATAGCCAAACTCATCGGTATGCGGGCTTTTACCATGGTTGCGTTGGTCGATGATGTACACCGTAAACTGCTCTCCTATCTTCTTGGCAATAGTCTGCCAATTATCGAGCGAGCCTAATAGGCCATGCAGGATAATAACAGGAAATCCAGTGCCAAAAGATTTATAGTTCAGTTGCATCTAAAAACATTTTAACCACAGATATCACAGATGAACACAGATAAAAAACCATACCTTTTACATTAATCACAAAGCCTTCTTTGCCCCTCTCTTTTCAAAGAGAAAGGTTGGGGTAAGTTTGTACTCTTAAAACCTCAAAAGCTTAATGAACTTCTTGTTTAGAAACTCTAGTATAATAGCATTCACCAACTCGGGCTTTTCTTTTTGGGGATAGTGCTTAGTACCAGATATGATGCTAAGGTTGCCCTGCTTTACATTCTCATACATTTCGCTGGTATGGCTCAGCTTTATTATATCGTGGTCGCCTGCCATAAATAAAGTAGGGCACTTTATTTTTTGCAAATCGCTTAATGTAAGGTTAGGCTCGGTAAGCAGCATAGTTTTCATACGCTCGGTAAACTGCTTGATCATTCCAAAGTTGCGGTAACCCTTAAAATTGTTCCGCATGTAGGTATAAATTTTGTTCTCGTCCCACTCCTTAACCTTATCCAATACTTCATGATATACTACCGATGTATCAACCTTATAATTGGCCCCTATGGCTACTAATTTGCGTACCTTCTCAGGGTGGTTTATAGCCAGATTCAAGCCTATTATACCACCATCGCCAAAACCTACAATATGCGCACTATCAATCTTTAGCTCAATCATTAGGTTTAGCACGTCTTCGCTTAGTAGTACATAATCCATTTTCCTATCGGTAAATGTCGATTTACCATGTCCGCGGTTATCGAGTGTTACTACCTTATATCGCTTAGCGAAATCTACAAGTTGTCTATCCCAGTTCTGCATTCCTTCCAACGAGCCGTGTAGCAGTATAAGATAATCGGTACCCTTGCCCTGCACTTTGTAGTGTAGTTCTACGTCATCGCTTTTAAAAAATTTGCCTTGGGCTGTATCGTTCTGGCTAAACAAAGAGAAAGAAACTAGGAGGATTAAGGCTGAAACAAGTGCTTTTTTCATTCGGGGCTTAGTATTTGCCGCGAAAATAAGCCTAATTATCGTCTTATTTCAAATACTTTGAATGATTGTATGGCACCATCGGTAACAGAAACGTGCTTTACATCGGCACCTTCGGGGCCATGGTGGCACCATTGTATAAATCGCACCAGCATATCCTCATCGCCTTCGGCTTCTATCTTCACCTTGCCATCGGGTAGGTTTTGTGCATAACCGGTTATACCTAGTATACCTGCCACCTGCATAGCAGTAGCACGGTAATAAACACCCTGCACCTTGCCTTCCACTTCTATATTATAATGGCGCTGCACCTACTTACTATTCTTTTTTACTTGTTCAAGTATAGTGGCTTCATCGGTTACGCCCATATTGCGCCATACTTCTTTACCATCTTTGTATAAAATCAATAGTGGAATACCAGTAATGTTCATTGCCTTAGATATAAGTGGGTTCTTATCTACATCTACTTCAAATACCTCTACAGCAGAAGCATTTTCCTTCGCCACCTTATGCACTATTGGTTTTAATATTTTGCAAGGGCCACACCATACTGCATTGAAATCAACCAGTACCAGTTTCTTCGATTTTTTAATGTATGCCAAATAATCATCAAAACTCATACCTGCTGTTCTTCTATTGCCAGTAGCGCTGCTTTGTACAGGCTTATCGGCATTAAGCCAAGCGTTGATACCGCCATCTAGGTTATACACTTCTTTAAAGCCTTGCTTGGCTGCTATATCGGCGGCCTTGCTACTACGCCCGCCCGATAGGCAGTAAACGTATAGGGGCTTGCTTTTATCAAAGGCGGCCAGCTTCTTTTCAAAATCGGCATCGTTCACATTAATATTGGTGGCGCCATTCAAGTGCTTATCGGCAAACTCTTCGGGCGTACGAACGTCCACCAACTGCACGTTGGCGGCAGTCATTGCCTTTTCAAACTCATCGGGCTTTATATTCTTAACGCCCTGTGCATGGCAGCCTACCAAAAACACCAATAAGGCAATAAATATGTGCGATACCTTCATAACCATTTTATACGTGTTGGTTTATAATCTGTTCAAGCGCGTTGGCGGTTTGTACGCCGCTTTGCCTCCACTTTACTTCGCCGTTTTTAAACAGCATAAGCGTAGGCACACCACTAATATGGAAATTATTGGCGAGTTGTGGGTTACGGTCCACATCTATTTTAATAATTTTTGCTTTGTTGCCTACTTTACCAGCAAGGTCTTGCAGTATAGGCCCCATCATTTTACAAGGCCCGCACCACTCTGCGCTAAAATCAACCAATACAGGTGTATCCGAGCTTATCAAGTCTTGAAATTTACCTTCCATGTTGTTCTCCTTTTTTATCGTTTTACTTCACAGCTATTACCTGCACACGAGGCACAGCCTGCGTTCAATATTCCTTGCAATAAAAATACACTACCCAAACCCGCCAGTATCCATTCATGGTCGCTTACACCTTGGTAAAGCACCACGCTACCCATTACTATACGCAGCACGCGCATAAAGGTCCAACTTTGCGGCTCTATATAACTCATTATCGTTTTCATACCTCTTACTATTGCGCTTGGTTAACACCACTGGTACGTGGCAAATTAGTATTCTTAATAGCACCATAGCCACCTGCTACCTCGGTTATGTTATCAAAGCCGCGTGCCTTTAGTATAGATGAAGTTATCATACTACGGTAACCACCTGCACAGTGTATGTAGTATGGCTTGCTCCTATCAAGCTCGGCCATCCAGTCGTTGATATAGTCAAGCGGCTTGTTATCGGCATTTACTAGGTGCTCGGTTTCGTACTCGTTTACACGGCGTACATCAAGCACTGTTGCATCTTTGCTCAGCTCTTGCTCAAATTGCTGTGGGCTAATGCTGTGTACAGTATCTACTTCTTTACCTGCAGCCTTCCACGCCTCTATGCCGCCTTTTAAGTACCCGATAGTATTATCGTAACCTACACGTGCTAGGCGAGTAACGGTTTCTTCTTCTTTACCAGGCTCGGTTATAAGCAGTATAGGTTGCGTTAGGTCGGTTATCAAAGCACCTACCCATGGCGCAAACTGCCCTTCAACGCCTATGTTAATTGAGTTTGGAACAAAGCCTTTGGCAAAGGTTTGCGCATCGCGCACATCTAGCAACAATGCCTCGGTGCTTTCAGCTACATTTTCAAACTCATTTGGCTCCCAGCCTTTAGTACCTTTCTCCATTATCTCCTCAAGCGGTTTGGCACCTTGCTTGTTCATCATAGCATTTTTAGGAAAGTACTGCGGCGCAGCACTCAAGCCATCTGTTACCTTGGCTACAAACTCCTGCTTGCTCATTGGTTGCAAAGCATAGTTTACACGCTTCTGGTTGCCTAGCGTATCCACCGTATCCTTACTCATGCTTTTACCACAAGCCGAACCCGCACCATGCCCAGGGTATACTATTACACTATCAGGCAATGGCAGTATTTTATTGTGCAGCGAATCATACAAATGCCCCGCTAAATCTTCTTTGGTAAGGTCGCTCTTAATAGCTAGATCTGGCCTACCTACATCGCCCAAAAACAAAGTATCGCCAGTATATATGCTATGCTTATTGCCTTGCTCATCGGTAAGCAAATAGGTAGTACTTTCCATAGTGTGCCCTGGTGTATGTAGTGCAGTAATGGTTACATTACCCAGTTTGAACACTTCACCATCTTTAGCTTCATAACAACTAAACTGACAGTTGGCATTGGGGCCATAAACAATAGTACCGCCAGTCTTCTCAGCCAACTCAATATGTCCCGATACAAAATCGGCATGGAAGTGCGTTTCGAAAATGTACTTAATAGTTGCATTATCCTTTTCGGCGCGCTTGGTGTAGGGTGCCGTTTCGCGCAGCGGGTCAATAATAGCTGCCTCGCCATTGCTCTCGATATAATAAGCGCCTTGCGCTAAACATCCGGTATATATCTGTTCTACTTTCATGATAGAATAATTTATGATTTGATTAGATTGATAAACAATTCAGCGCCCGCACGCTTAGGGTGCGAGTTATGGCAAGTTGCCATGGTATGTATATTGAAATAGGGTACAAACAGCATTTCGTATTCTGCCTTGCTACCACCAAAGGGTGGACCTGCTTTGTCAAAAACCTTATCGAACAACAAGCCTACTAGCCTGCCGCCTTTACTTAGCAACTCATCCATTTTCCATACGTATTTCATACGCAGTTTAGGCTCTAGTGCACAAAAGAAAGTTTGCTCCAACACCAAATCATACTTGCCTTTCAACTCGAAGAAATCGCCTTCTATTACATTTATGCGCTTGCCTAAATCGGCAGCAAATTTCTTGCGCAGGTTCTCTACCAATAGCGGCGATATATCTATCACCGTTACATTATTAAACCCTTGCTGCAATAAGTATTCAGCCTCGTAGGTATTGCCGCAGCCTGGTATCAATATGGCAAGGTCTTTATTGACTATTTGGTCTATATATTCCTTTAGCGGGGGCGACACCCTGCCCATATCCCAACCAGTTTCACCTGTTTGCCATTGGGTTTCCCAAAACTGCTTATCGAGTGTAGTACTCGTCTGTGTTGAACAACTCTCTTCCATAGCTTACATATTACAGTTACAACCGTCTATTACTTCTATTATGCGCATTAGCTGCTTCTCGCGCAGCGAATAGTATATATTCTGCCCTTCGCGCTCAGCCTTTAGCAAGCCCTTTATTTTCATGTTAGATAAATGATGCGATAGCAGCGACTGCTCGCACTCGGTCAATTCGCAAAGTTCATTCACGGTCAACCTACCTTTCTTATCTAGCAAACAAATAACACCCAGCCGCGTGGGCTGGGCTATTGTTTTCAATATGAATGCAGTCTTCTCAAGCTGCTCCTTTTTCAATATATTTTTAGTTGCTACTTCCATTTGGGATTGGGATATTGAGAACAAAATTATGAACATATATTCATGTATTCAAGTCTTAAACACAAAAAGCTTGTTAATTGATGCAAACAAAAAGTGCCGCCCCAATGGGAACGGCACTTAAAATAGATAGGTGTAACCTTATTTCTTCAATTGGCTTTTAGCCCAAGTCAGGTTGTTCTTGGCTAGGGTAAAATTGGCATCTAAAGCTATTGCCTTCTCGCAATACACTACGGCACTATCGTACTTAAATAGCTGGTTGTATGCGGTACAAATGTTATTGTAAGCAGTAGTATTCTTATCATCTATGGCTAACACCTTGCGGCACGCATCTATACATTCGTTGTATTTACCTGCATTATAGTAAGCCAGAGATTGAGAAATAAGACTGTTCACCGTTACGGTTTGTGTATTAGCCGTAACATTGTTAGGGTTTTGCGCATAAGCTAAATAGGCCTGCGCCTTGGCATCGCCAGGGTATATGCTTAGGGTTGTTTGTGCGGCATTAAGCAACTTTTCTCTATCGCCTAAGGCATTGTAAATATCCATTTGCAAATAACGCGAGTACAAGTGCCCTGCAAACAGTGCTAAACCGTGGTTAACCATCACTTCTGCTTCGGTGGTTCTTGCATTGTTGAACAGAAAACGGGCATAGTAGTAATATGGCTCGACATAAGTAGGACCATAAGCCAAGCCATTCTTGTAGTACTGTTCGGCTGTAGCTTTATCGCCCGTAGCATCTTTCAATACACCAAGATTAATATGCAATATGTAGTAGTTAGGTGTTTTGGTCAATGCCTGCTCGTAAGCGTATAACGCGCCATTATAGTCGCCTTTGCCCATTAAGGTCAAACCATAGTTCATCCAACCACGCCCGTTGTTTGGGCTCTTTTCAGTTACGTCCTTCCAAAGTGCCTCATCGGTTTTCCATATTACGTTACGCTCATGGGTGCCATAAGCGTAGCCACCTAGCGCCAATACAAGTACTCCTATCAACACATATCTCGCTACTTCTATCTTCTCGAAAGCGTAGTAATACAAGTTAGCCACCAAGCACACCATACTAAATACTAAACCTATGTATGGTAGAAACACGCGATGATCGTTAGTTACCTCGGCTAGTGCTATAAATGATGAAGTTGGCAACAACATCAATAGGAACCATACTAAGCCAAAACTGAATGGCCTCCATTTAGGACTGTTAGATGTTTTGAATATCAATACCACTATGCCTATAATGAATGCTACACCAAAGTATAAACGCTCATCGCTTAACTTGATAACCATTGGCAAATCAGTATCGGCAGTTAAGCTAACCGGAAAGAAAAACTGGGTAACGTAGTGCAATACTACATAAGGCTGTGTAGCCAAATACCACCACATTGAGGTACCACCTGGCTCATGGTGCTTAGTCATAACAATAGAGAACACCGCTAAAGCTAGGCATATTACCAAGGCTGGTATACCAATCCATATACTGCCGAAGAACTGCTTCACACCATCCTTTGTAAATATTTCCGATAGGCTCTTCTGCCTTTCTATCATGTATATGTAGGCTATCAAAGCCGGGGCAAACATGATGGTAGTTTCCTTGGCAAACATACCAAGTGCAGCAGGCAACAGATACAGATAATACTTACGCAACTGCGGCAAGCCTACATACATGGCAAACGAGCCTACTATGGCTAGTGTAGATAGGATATCTGACCTAGAAATAATGTAGTTAACAGTTTCGGCATTAGCGGTATGTAAGCCATACCAAGCACAACCTAACAAGGCGAAGTACTTGTTATTCTCGTTATTGAAAGCATAGTTGTACAGCTTTAGCTGAATGATATATAGCAAGCCTACTATCATTATAAACCATGTAAAATTCGACATGTGGTACCAAAAGAAATCGTAACCGCTTTGGCCTGCAGTTTTTTTCATGCTTAAGGCATAGTCTATGGCCAAAGTACTTGTTACCAATGGCCTGTAACCTTGGTGCGATGGCATGGCGCTAGAAGTAGTACAATCTTTAAAAAACAAAGGTATGTTACTAAGCGTGCGTATGTATCCATTATCTACAATGGTATGCGCATCGTCAAAGTGAAATTCGTTATTGAAATGATTTGAGTAAGTACCAATAATGGCTCCCAATATCAAAAGGCCCAGCAGGGCTACTATGGCGTTACGGTTCATTTGCTTAATCTAATTTTTCGGCGCGCTGCACGGCTATTTTTCTTACCAATTCAGTTTGCTCTGCTTCAATTCTACGTATTCTTGAATACAATATAATACCTGCCACAAAGAAAAAGATAATGGATACATACATCACCAAGTCGGCACCGCGACCTACACCTACTAGGTGCGCCAGTTTATCAGCCGCCGAAGGCATGGCTATAAACACCGCACCCACAATAGCTACCGCTATCATAAACAGGCGGTAAAAGGTTCTATTCTTCAACCTAGGTATAAAGAATATGATTAGGCCCAACAAGGGCAGTAGCAGTATTATTTTAATGTTGATGTTGCCCATGTTTACAGTATTTTTTTCAGTATCAGGTCAATCAATATGTTGATGGAATTCATTGAGCTTTGGCCCTTTAGCTTGCTGTACTCGGTGTATATAATCTTTACGGGTACTTCCATATAGCGCAGCTGGGCCTGCTTTATGTTACTCAATATTTCGCTAGCATGTGCCATGCGGTTTTCGCGAAGCTTAATGGCATTTAGCGCCTTGTTGTTCATAGCGCGGAAGCCATTGTGCGCATCCGTCAACCACAAGCCTGTAAACAGGCCATTCACCCATATCGCCCCTTTCAATATTACCTTGCGCGAGGCTGGCACTTGGGCTATATCCTCCTTACGCATAAAGCGCGTGCCCATGGTTACATCTGCTTTATTCTCTACTATGGGTGCCAACAGATCTGGTATCTCTAGGTAGTTATGCTGCCCATCGGCATCGAAGGTTACTGCATACTGCGCGCCATGCTCGGCACAAAAGTCCAGCCCTGTTTGTATGGCAGCGCCTTGGCCCAGGTTTATTTCATGTCTCAGATAATAAATAGGCAAGCCTTGTAGCGCCTGCTTGGTGCTATCATTCGAGCAGTCGTCTACTACCACTACCTTATAGCCTACCTGTACCAGTGGCATAACGGTGCTGCGTATTACCTGGCCTTCGTTATAGCTAGGTATTACTACGTAAACATCATCGGGGCGAACGGAATTATTCACGGTTGAAAAATACCGCTTTTAATGCAGTGCTACAGCCCAGTTATTCTAAAAATTAATGGAGGTGTGTGCTAATTGCAACAATCCAAATACACCCAAAATGCACTAAAAACTAGGGTTTTGCAAAGAAACATGGGCTTTTACCCCGTGGTTAGCGCATTATTTTTAAGTTTGCGCCACTAAAAAACACAACCTAGCAATGACTACAGATCAGATTGCCAAACTATTAGGCGATGAGAAAGCCAAGTATTTCCTAGAGCACAAGTCGAACACCATTAGCAAAGACCAATTGCACCTACCTAATGCCAACTTTATAGATAACATATGGAGGGACAGCAACCGCAACATACAAACCCTAAAAAACCTACAGTGGATAGCTAGCAGTGGCCGCTTGGCTAACACCGGTTACGTATCTATACTGCCGGTTGACCAAGGTATAGAGCACAGTGCTGGTGCATCTTTCGCACCTAACGTGCCTATGTTCGACCCTGAGAATATAGTGAAACTAGCTGTAGAAGGTGGCTGCAACGCAGTAGCATCTACCTATGGTGTGCTAGGTATAGTGGCGCGCAAGTACGCACACAAAATACCTTTCATAGTAAAGATAAACCACAACGAATTTTTGAGCTACCCTAATAGCTACGACCAAATCATGTTCGGCCAAATAAAAGATGCTTGGAACATGGGTGCTGCAGCTGTAGGCGCTACTATCTACTTCGGTAGCGAAGAGAGCAAGCGCCAAATAGTAGAAGTAGCCAAAGCATTTGAATATGCACACGAACTAGGTATGGCTACCATACTATGGTGCTACCTGCGCAATTCTGACTTTAAAAAGGACGGCGTTGACTACCACACTTCAAGCGACTTGACCAGCCAAGCTAACCACCTAGGCGTAACTATACAGGCTGACATCATCAAACAAAAGCTACCAGAAAACAACGGCGGTTACAACGCTATCAACTTCGGTAAAACACACAAGAAGGTATATAGCGAATTGACCACCGACCACCCTATAGATTTGACCCGCTACCAAGTGGCTAACTGCTACATGGGCCGTGTAGGTCTTATCAACTCGGGCGGTGCTAGTAGCGGTGCTACCGACCTAGCCGAGGCAGTTACTACTGCAATCATCAACAAGCGTGCTGGCGGTATGGGCTTAATAAGCGGCCGCAAGGCTTTCCAACGCCCATTGAAGGAAGGCGTAGAGCTATTGAACGCCATACAAGATGTGTATTTAAACGACGAGATAACTATAGCGTAAGCATTAGTTCTTCAATACTACTAAGCCGCGGGTATAATGCCTGCGGCTTTTTTTGTGGAAGAAACAGCGTACAGTATGAACGCACAAGGTGCGCGTACGCAAGAGCAAGGCGCAACAGCACCGCGCAAAAAAAGAGCCACAATCTTGCGGCTCTACCTTGCTATCTTCAATCAATCCTACCCTTTCACCAAGGTTATCTCAGCTA
>JAFDYM010000094.1 GCA_018267435.1 Bacteroidota bacterium
GTTCTCGGATGCTACAGGTGCTAAGTTTTCATTGTTACCGCCAGATAATGCTACGGGCAACTTTGTAAAAGTAACACAGCGTATACCAGTGAAAATAGAATTGGAAAATGCTGCACAGTATAAAGACAAGCTACGTGCGGGCATGAGTGTAGAGGCTTCGATAGCTTACTAATAGCGAGGGACAGCGACAATGAAAAACCTAGCAAAAATATTTATCGTCTTTACCACCATATCGGCAGCGATAATGGAGTTGATCGACACGTCGATAGTGAACGTGGCATTGACTACCATTAGCGGCAACCTCGGTGCTAGTATTGAAGATGCAAGCTGGGTAATTACCGCCTATGCCATAGCCAACGTTATCATTATACCTATGACGGGCTTTTTGGCGCAGTACTTCGGGCGCAAAAATTACTACCTAGCTTCTATCATCATCTTTACCGTAGCATCTGTATTATGTGGTACATCTACCAGCCTTTGGGAACTTGTACTATGGCGCTTTGTACAAGGTATAGGCGGTGGCGCCTTGCTTTCTACTTCGCAAAGTATATTGTTCGATACCTTCCCTGTAAGCCAGCGTGGTACAGCCTCGGCGCTGTTTGGTATGGGTATAGTTATGGGCCCTACATTAGGCCCTACACTTGGCGGTATTATTATAGATAACTACGCATGGCCAATGATATTCGACATCAATATCCCGTTCGGTATATTGGCTGTAGTACTTACTTACTTTTTTGTTGAAGATTCAGTTCACCACACTACCAAACCAAGTATAGACTGGACCGGCATATTGTTGCTAGCTTCGTTTGTAGGTTCGTTGCAATATGTATTGGAACGCGGCGAAAGCAAAGACTGGTTTGCCGATGAGAGTATCAGGATTTTTGGTATAATAACAGTAGTTACGTTTATTGGCTTTATATGGTGGGAACTAAAGGTGAAAGAACCTGTGGTTAACCTACGTTTATTCGCTAGTGCTAACTTGTCTATTACTACCATGCTCACCTTTGTATCGGGCTTTGCCTTGTTTACATCGGTATTCGTTTATCCGCTATTGTTGCAACGTGTATTGGGCTATACGCCTACCATGGTAGGTATGTCCTTGTTGCCAAGTGCATTGGCATCGCTAATAGTAATGCCTATAGTGGGTAGAAGACTGCAAGCGGGCGACTCGCCGAAGCTGTTCATTACACTGGCCTTCATTATCATTATGATATATGGCTGGATGCTTGCCCACCGTACCGACATCAATGCCAGTATGGATGATTTCTTCTTCCCACTTATGGTGCGCTCGGTAGGTATATCTATGATGGCGGTAACGCTTACCAACCAAGCGGTGGTAGGCCTGGCGCCTAAAGACATACCACAAGGTGTAGCGTTAAATAACATGATGCGACAGCTAGGTGGTGCATTCGGTATAGCTATAATGAATACCTATATAGCACAGCGCGCAGCCATACACCGCAACGACCTTGTAAGCAATATGGTAGCAGGTAGTCAACAGTTTGTTGAGCGCAACACCGCCTTAATGCAAGGTATAGGTAGCAAGTTGGCAGTAACAGGCAACGCACAACAACAGGCTTATCAGTTATTAGATATTACAGTTACCAAGCAGGCATACTTACTTACCTACATGGATGCCTTTTTGTTTTCAACAGTAGCAGTATTGGCGGTGTTTCCGCTAATAGCATTGCTGCGTAATACCAAGATTTCAGCCGAGGCACAAAAAGCAGCATCGGAAGCGGCGCACTAGTAATTAGAACACACAATGAAAAGTATTATAAACATGAAACGAATAATATATAGCCTAATGGCACTAGTGCTTGCCGGCAATACTTTGTATGCACAACAGGGGGGCGGCGCTTCGGCGCAGCTAACCCAACTTATAGGCAAGGCTATGGATAACTATCCTAAGCTGAAAGAGGGACAGGAGTACATAAAGCTAGGCGAAGCGAGGACAGAACTAGCTTATGCCGGCTATATGCCCGTAATAGGTGCCGAAGCAACATACCGCTATCAGCAGCCTACGCCAAAGATAGTAATACCTATACCTGGTTTTGAATCGAGCATACAGTTTATACCTGCCAATAACTACGACTTCAACATTAAGCTATCGCAGCCCGTGTGGGACTTTGGCCGCACACAAGCAAGCGTAAACAAAGCGAAGAGCGAAACAGCTACTGCCAAGGATAATGTAGAAGCAAGCAAAAACAATGTAGCGTACCAAGTAGCGCAGTTGTACTATGGCATCATCTTTCTAAACAAAAGTATAGATGTACAGAACGAGCAAGTAAAGTTGCTTGAAGCCAACGAGAAGTTGATAAGTGATAAGATAAAGAATGGCGATGGCTTGAAATTTGACTTACTAAGCACGCAGGTAAAGAAGAACGCTGCTACCAACCGTATAGTTGATTTACAAACACAGCTAAAGAAGCAATACGATGTGTTGAATATGTTGACGGCTAACACAGGCTACGACTATATAACACAGCGCGATGCCGACGCTACTACCTTTAGCGCAACAACGGTAACGCCAGATAACAACTTCGATATAAAGTTGCTGCAAGATAAATTGACAAGTGCCAGTTGGGATATAAAAGCTGCCAAGCGTGGCTGGTTGCCATCTATTAACCTAAGCGCACAGGCAGGTTATAAGAACGGCTTTGTGCCCGATATAAATAAGCTAACGTTTAACTACGGTGTGGGTGTAGGCTTGAACGTGCCTATATATGGCGCTAACCGCCCTAACTACCAAACCAAAATTGCCAAGATAAATATGCAGGCAAACACTTATGCCTTGGAAGCGCAGAAGATAACGCTGAACAAAGACATAATGTTGGCACAAAACGACATTGCTGCTTCGGAAGAAAAGTTAAAAAACTACGAGCTTCAAATTAAACAAGCCGATGAAGCGTTAACCTTAGCAAATGCGCGCTATAAGAGTGGCGTAATAACGAACTTGGAACTATTGACATCGCAAACTAACCAGCAAGATGCGATGCTTGGAAAGATACAACTAGAGTACAACCTGCTACTAGCTAAGCTGGAACTAAATAGGCTAGGCGCGGTAAAATTCTGGTAGATGATTTGTGTGTTTTATGGTCAGGGGTGACTAGAGGCCGTGGTGCAATGCCGCGGCCTCATTTTTTTTGTTACTGTCACAAAGGCGTGAAGACACGATGGAGAAAATGCAAAAGGAGTGCTTTCTTATTTAAACTTTGCGCCTTAGTGCCTTTGTGGCAATGTATTCTAGGCATACATTTTTAATTCTTAACTTAGACAATTACAAAACCCATACAGCATGAAAGCATTCAATAACATGGTTGACGCTATTAACGATTTACGCGCACGCGGTTTCGATATGGACTTTAACCTGCGCGAAACGGAACTAGAGTGTACTACCAATGGCCGCAACTTATCGCCCGATGAATTTGAAATTGTAGAGATATATCGCTTTGAAGGTATGACCAACCCTAGCGACCAATCGATATTGTATGCGGTTGAATCGCACGATGGCTTGAAGGGCGTATTGGTAAATGCATACGGCCCAGATGCTGACCCTATAAGCCAAGCTATGGTAGCAAAACTGGCTACGCATCCACAACAGAAATAGTTAAGTTTGGCGCGTAATGATGCAGCCTCCTTTCAAAAACTTTCACGTCGGCATTAAGCTGATTCTTATCTTTTGCTTGTTCGTGGTTAATATGTCGGGTATGACCTACTTGGCTTATTTAACCGTAGGGCCTCTGTTTGGCATTAGCAATGCTGCGGCTATTACATCGGGCGCGCTTAATACACTTGCCGATGTAAATGCTTTTCTATACATACAAGCTATGTCATCCTTAGGTGGCTTTGCGCTTACATCGTTAATGTTCGAAAGGCTTAACTCATATACACCAGTGGCGAATTTGGGTTTGCGTGCTACGCCTTCCATAAAAATGCTTTTGCTAGCCTTGGTTAGTGTATTGGTAGCACAGTTCTTTATCGAGTTTTTAGTAACAATAAATAAGGCTGCAAACCTGCCACCTTCTATTGCACAAACCTTTAAAGAGGCCCAAGAACGCGCCGAAGGCATCATCAATAAGTTGATAGACTTTAAAGACCCGATAAGGCTAATACCAGTAGCCTTTGTAATGGCGGTAGTGCCTGCGGTGGGCGAAGAGCTGTTCTTCCGTGGTTTGCTGATGGGTACTTTTCTACGTGCAAAAATGCACCCCATTATAGCGATTATCCTTTCGGGCTTTTTGTTCTCTATCATCCACTTCGAGTTTGACAACACGCTTGCTATATGGGTGTTGGGTTCATTTTTAGGTTACCTATATTATGTGTCGGGTAGCTTGTGGCTGCCTATTGCTGCACACTTTGTCAATAATTTCCTCACCGTTTTACTTAAGTATTTGTTTAATATTGGTGTAATAAGTGCCGATATGGCCGAGGCTGATACACCATGGTACGCCACTGTTATATCGGTAGTATTGTTTGCAGGCTGTTTGTATCTGTTCAACAAATGGAAAACACCAGCCAATTTTGATGAGGAGGATGAAGACGACAACAATACCGAAAGCGAGTTAATCCCTGTTCAATAAATATAATCATGAAAAACCTTGCCGTACGTGCCGCATCGGGCCTAGTGTTTGTAACACTAATGGTGGTGGGCATATTATTCAACCAATGGACTTACCTATTAATAATGGGTGGCGTGCTACTAGGTAGCCTACACGAATTTTATAGCGTAACCAAACCGCACCGCGAGGCACCCTTGTTCCGTCCTGCGCAAAAGTGGTCGCTGATAGCATTGTTGATGGGAGTGTTCTTGGTATCGTACCTGTTGGTTAGTCCGCCAGTACGTTACTTGCCCGATACCGGCAACCTTGCCAAGGCATTCTTTCAAATACTATGGATGCAGCGCGATGGTGCGCTAGCCATGAACGTATTGGTGCCAGGCCTTATTTTCATATTATTCGCCCTTGAGCTTTATACCAAACACGAAAAGCCTTTTGTAAATATAGGCTGGAACTTGGTAGCCGTTACCTACTTGCTAGTACCGCTGGTGCTTACCAACAAAATATTTTTTGAAAAAGGCGGCGTGTTCCTTATCACCATATTCGCCATCATATGGCTGTACGATTCTGCTTGCTATGTAGTAGGCAGTGCTATAGGCAAAACACCTTTGCTGCCGCGTGTATCGCCTAAGAAGACGATAGAAGGACTAGTAGGTGGCGCCATCATTACACTGGTTGCAGTGTACTTCATTACTCCGTTTATACCAAATATTGAAGATGCGGTGCGCGGCTTTATGGATGATAGCGCTGTGCAACACGTAGCCGCTACACCTGTCCTAAGCGCTATTGAGTGGACTATACTTGCCTTGGTTATCATTAAATTTGCTACCCTAGGCGACTTGGTTGAATCGCTATTAAAGCGCAGCATGAACGTGAAGGACAGCGGTAGCATAATGCCAGGGCATGGCGGTTTTTTAGATAGGTTCGACGCCTACTTCTTAACTGTACCATTTATAGCATTAATGCTTTGGATATTCGGCCAGGTAAGCAATCTCATGTCATTGCTTCAATTCATGAAAGGTTGATATTGTACTACTTACCATACAGGTTTAGTTAAGGTTAAGCTATTTGAAGATTTTTGCTATACATTTGCCCTTTCGTATAATTATAGGCATCTATGACAAAAAAGGTAAAGATTCATAAAGAAGGACACAAAATCCTGTTCGTATCAGGCGTGGTGTTTCTTCTAGCAACCCTTGCCGTAGCCCTAGTGGTTAAAAACATTACACTGTACTACATTACAGCAGGTGTATCGCTGATAATATTTGCGGCTTTCGCATCTTTCTTCCGCATACCTACGCGCATATTCAATACTGGCGATAGGCAGATAATAGCCCCAGCCGATGGCCGCGTAGTGGTAATAGAAGAAACCGACGAGAACGAATACTTTAAAGACCGCCGTATACAGGTTTCGATATTTATGTCGCCGGCTAACGTACACGTAAACCGAAACCCTGTAAGCGGTGTGGTAAAATACCAAAAGTACCACCCAGGCAAGTACCTAGTGGCTTGGCACCCGAAGAGCTCGGAGAAAAACGAGCGCAATACCGTAGTAATAGAGCACGATAACACAGGTTTTGAAATACTAGTACGCCAAATAGCTGGTAAGCTAGCGCGTAAAATACGTTGGTACCTTAAAGAAGGCGACGAGGTAGAGCAGAACGGCGAGTTAGGATTTATTAAATTTGGTAGTAGGGTAGATCTGTTTTTACCTATTGGCACCAAAATTGACGTAAACCTGAAACAGAAGGTAAAGGGCGGTATAACCATACTTGGTACGCTCCCCGAAGCGGAGAATGACTAATAGTAAAAGCTAAAACAAAGAAACATGAAGAAATTAGGATTGATGTTGGGCCTTATGGCTATGGTGGCAATGGTAAGCGCACAAGACGGCAAAACCACTGCCAAGCAAGTGAACAAAAAAGCGAAGACAGAACAGCCTGCAGGCAAAGCTTGTGCAGGTGGTAAAGAGGCGAGTGCTTGCTGCGCCAACAAAGGCAACACAGCATCGTGCAATAGTACAGCTGCAGAAAAGAGCTGCTGCAGCAAAGGTGGTACTACTACAGGCAGCACTGGCACAGGTTGCCAAGGCCACGGCCATGCCGCTACAGCTGCACCAGCAGGCGACACCAAAAAGCAATAAGCTATATCAGCTATAAAAACTGAAGCGCTACGAGTTACTTGTAGCGCTTTTTTTGTTTTATGATTTTATGTGTTTCGCACAGAGACACGGAGAACACAGAAAGGAATAAAATACAAGAAGATGTGCGCTGTGTTTTGTAGAGATGGAATACGTTGCGTCTCGGTATACTACGTACACCCCTACTCAAAAAATCTCCAGCTTAAGCCGAACCTAAACGATACATCGGCAGCAGGGTATTGGCTAAGGCTGTAGTAGCCTTTTTGTATCATGGCCGATACTAGGTTATCGACCCGCGCGAAAACGCGCACGGTGCGTATTTTCAAGTTCAAGAAGAAATCTAGCTGCGGCACTAGGCGCGAGTTAACTGTATTAGGCGTAAAGGCACCCGTTAAAGGCTCGTAGTATGTAGGGTTTTGGTTGTAGCGGAAGCGTACATCGAAACCAGTAGCAAACCATAATGCCTTCTTAAACACTCGGCGCTCATAGAAGATAGTATGCTTAGTATAAATAAAGCTATACAAATCGGTAATAGAACCCTTGCCATCGCTAATAGTTAGCCATATGTCATTCTCGAAGTGTACACCTGCTATAGCATGGCTGTGGCCTGCGTGTACCACGGCAAAGTTCTGCGCAGCACCACCTTGAAAGAAGGGCTGCGATGAAAGCGGATACACTGGCAGGTTATCTACAAAGTAATAATTGGCATCGGCATTTACACCCAGCTTTTGGTTTTGGTATTTACCACCTATGGCCATTACCTTGCTCTTGGGCTGGTTGGCAAAAAAGCTAACCGGGTGGGCATTGTAGCGCTCGTATATATACGGCAGCTCCTTCATGTTATAAGTAAAGTTGGCCGTAACAGTACCCCACTTGCCAAAGTCGTAGCCCGCCATACCGTCTATCAATAGGTCGTTCTGGTTCCAACCAAATGGAAAGTACTTAACCGTACCACGATACAATAGGTTAGACTTGCTGGCGCGGTTGTTGCGCACCGTGCCGCTTACATACATATTGCCGAAGCTCGACTTCAAACTGTTCTGCGTAAAGAAGTATTGGTCGTAACCTACCTCGGCATATACCTTAAAGTTTTTATCCTCGTAGGTGCTATCGCTCGTTAACTTCCGCCAATTATACTCTAGCATAAAAGCATTGCCTATGGTAAGGTAGTTTATGTCGTTAAACACCGAATCTTCCAAATAATATCTACCATAGTAATCTTCGTCGGGCGCTTGGTCAATATACTTATACTTATTGCGCGCTACGTTGAACTGATAGCTCATTTTAAACACAGGCATCAGCTCGCGCGTAGTAGTACTATCGTTTACACGCACCATGTACTTTTTACCTGCTAGGTAGCTACTTTTTAGGTAGAAGTCGGTTTGCCTATAGTTATTCTGAGCCTCTTGCAGCCTTACCTCGGCCAAGTTATTGCGAAACAGTGCCGAGTCGAACACATCGTTCACCACACCGCCGTTCTCTGCATTTTTATTGCTGTTGAAGATTAGGTCAGCCTGTATTTCCCAATGCTTGTTTTTGCTTTTGTATATACCGTATAGGTTAAAGCCGTTGTTGTTGGTTTGCGCATTGGTATAGTTACCTTGGCTTGATATACGGGTAAACTCAACACCGTAGTATATCATCTTTTTATGCTGGTTGGCAAACTTGCCCTGGAACACAAACTCCTTCTTCAAGCCTATCATCATCATTATCTCGGTGTAGGGGCGCAGCACTTGATAATACTTAGCACTATCTTTACTAAAGCGGTATAGGTCGAACTGATTATAGCCCACATTAAAACCTGTGCTTCTATCCAGCTTATACACTAATGGAAAAGCAGCACTGCCCGTGTTGCCAGCATTGGTATATTCAATACCCGAACCTGTTTGGTATATAGGGTTATAAGTTTGCTCGAAGTTGAAGATGGAAGAGTCAATAACATAGCGCACATCAGGTTCATCGCCGTGGTACCAGGTATCGTTCATGGTACTAGGCTTCTTCGGCTTCAAACTATTCAGCGAATCCTTGCGTGCCAAAGCGGTACTATCCTTAGGCATAGCAAACACACTTA
>JAFDYM010000095.1 GCA_018267435.1 Bacteroidota bacterium
TAGGTATAGGCCAGGGCGAAATATTGGTAACACCGCTGCAAATGGCAAACATGTATGCCTGTATGGCTAACCGTGGCTACTGGATAACCCCACACATAGTAAAGAAGATAACCGATGCCGCCACCAATGCCGATGAAACGCATAAGTACGAAAGGCACGAGTCGCTAATAGCGCGCGAACACTTCGACCCTGTGGTAGAAGGTATGTACCAAGTAGTGGAAGCGGGTACCGCCCGTAGTGCGCGTGTAGAAGGTTTAACTATATGCGGTAAAACGGGTACCGCACAGAACCCGCACGGCGATGACCACAGTATGTTTGCGGGCTTCGCCCCGAAAGATAATACCAAGATAGCCATAGCTGTAGTGGTAGAAAACGGCGGTTTCGGCTCGGCGTATGCGGTGCCTATAGCCAGCCTAATGATGGAGAAGTACCTGAACGATACCATACAAACCAGCCGCTTGCCGCTGGAAAAGAAGATGATGGAAAGCAACCTGCTGGGCAAGTATGGTATCAAAACCAATGTTTCTAGTAACCTAAATGCCGATGGCGATGAGTAGCGGAAGGAAACAGGCATCGCTGGTAGGCAATATAGATTGGGCTACGGTAATACTATATATTATATTGGTATTAATAGGTTGGTTTGCCATATACTCGGCCGCTTACGACGAGGCCCATAGCATATTTAGCAGCGAAACCAGCAGCGGGCAACAGTTCCAATGGATGATTGCTTCCGCCATTGTAGCCTTTCTTATTCTTATAGTCGACTCTCGCTTTTATATAGCGTTTTCGTACCCCATGTACGTCGTCATAATGCTTTTTGTGGCCTCCGTAATGGTAATAGGTACCGAGGTAAAGGGGCAGCAGAACTGGATACGTTTTGGTGGCTTTCAAATGCAGCCTTCCGAGCTGGCAAAGTTTGCCGTGGCGCTAGGTGTAGCCAAGTACTTATCGGGCCTTAATGTAGACATACGCAAGTGGCGCGATAAGTGGAAAGCCTTTGCCGTAGTGGGCATACCTATGTTAATAGTATTGATACAGGGCGATACAGGCTCGGCGGTAGTGTTCCTGGCTTTTTCATTGGTGTTGTTCCGCGATGGATTGGAAAGCTACTTCCTTATTATAGGTACGGCCGTGTTAATAGTTTCGGTATTGGCATTACTCATTAAGCCCCTTATACTGGCGGGTATATTTTTGGGCATAGCGGCTGTTATCATCTATTTCATCCGAAAAAACACGCGCACCATAGCCCTTATTGCAGGTTTGTGGGTAGCTACTTCTATTTACATTTTTTCGGTTGACTATGTGTTCAACAACGTATTGAAAAGCCACCAGCGCGATAGGGTAAACGTATTGCTGGGTAAAGAGGTAGAAAAGGGCAAAGACTGGAACATCCGCCAATCTATTATAGCCATAGGCTCGGGCGGTGCCATGGGTAAGGGCTACCTGCAAGGCACACAAACCAAGCTAAAGTTTGTACCCGAGCAAAGCACCGACTTTATTTTCAGTAGCATAGGCGAGGAGTTCGGCTTTTTGGGCTGCACTATCCTTATCCTCATTTTTGTACTCTTCTTCTTCCGCTTGCTATACCTGGCCGAGCGGCAGCGCAGCAAGTTTAGCCGCATATATGGCTACTGTGTAGCCAGTATACTGTTCTTCCACTTCCTCATCAACATAGGCATGGCCATAGGTGTAGCCCCTGTTATAGGCATACCGCTACCCTTCATTAGCAAGGGCGGCTCGGCATTGCTATCGTTCACCTTGTTGCTGTTTGTGTTCATTAGGCTCGATACCCAGCGCTACGATACTATGAGATAAAATAGATAACTCGGATTTAAAGCTTTGCTTGTGTTATTCCTAATTATCTAGTTTTCTCAATTTTCTAAATTGCTATTTTGGGGCACCATGCTGCAGCGCAGGCATGTCGGGCTATCCGCTATAGCCCTCGCTGCGCTCGGGGCTGCCGCTGCTATCCCTTGCCCGAAAGCATGGTGGCACTAACTTATCATCCCTCGAACGAAAATTTTGTCGCCGTTGTTGGTATTTTAGCAAAGCGCCTCCAACAACAAAAGTGGTTTATATGCACACTATTACCCATCGGTAACAATACATATTTTCTTACGCGTGGTAGCACGGCTACTTATTGCCTCTACAATGTAAAACGCGCTGGAAAGAAACTGTAAATTGATGTTCTCTTTTATATAGTTGTCGGTACTTATCAGTACATCTTCGTATACCAGCTGACCAGTAAGGGCAAATACGCGGATTTTGATTGGCTCGGATAAGCAGAAATCCTTTTCAATCCATACTAGGCCTTGGCTGGGATTGTTGTAAATGTTAAAGCTGTTAGCCTCGGTACAAGGGGGTGGCGGTGGCTCAAAGTATACCCTGCGCTGTACCGTATCTTTAAAGCAGCAGTTATAGAATATAACCGTTATTATAAACTCGCCATAGCCTTCGTAAATATGCTGCACGGGTTTAGTATAGTTATACTCTCTATGGCCATCTCCATAGTCAAAGCTTATGTAAATGCCCGGTTGGTTTACAAATGTGAAACTTACTGTTTTAGTAACTGTATCTACCTGTATATGTAAAGTGGTATCTATTTGGCTAGGGCAAGGGAAAGGACATACCTGCCGGCCATAGTGCACAATGGTGCTGCCTACATTTTGGTCCACGGTCAATTTACCACCGCTTAGCGTTATCCCTTCTTCGCCTACGTCTAAACAGCCATAGTTCACTACAGTATCCATAATGTGCATTTCATATACACCTATGTAGCCGCTATCGTTTAGTAGATAGCTACCCCTTTCTACTGTTAATTTATAGTCGCCGCAAAATCCGCCCGTGGGTTTTATATGCACAAAGCAACTATCCAACACCAAGTTTTCGGTTAACACAATGGCGTGGTATATGATAATGGTATCGTGCCTGGTGGCGGGTACTTGCTGGTTATTCCATGTATTGGCATCTTGCCATGGTCCATCGGCTATTGAATATAGTTGGCGCGCCTGTAAGCTGCCTTGGCCTAGTAACACTAACAGTAATAGCAGGTATATATTTTTCACGTGCTATAAACGTACTAATTGTTGCTATATTATACACTAAATGCTTTATGGTTTTATTTGCATATATTTAGGCTAATGAAAACCCAGATATCCATTTGCCTTGTGGCAATAGCACTATTGCTTATGCTAGGCTCGTTCAGCCATGCCGATAATGATATACCCGATGAGGAATTGCTGGCTTTGGTGCTTAACTGCGAACGCATGGAACTATATAACCACGGCTGGAAAGTTGCTCCGCAGCTGTGCATGCAGCTTGCTAGCATACCTAAGCACTACACCGCCATAAGCACTAGTATAGATACGGCTACGCACGGAACTAAAATTTACCGCTTGTATGTTAAGGATGCGCACAAGTATCAGTTTTTCGAAAAGGAGCAGCCCGCAGGGCAAGTGTTTGTAAAAAGCACATGGAGCTGCACCGAAGTAAACAGTAAGGAGCATGTAAGGCGCGACTTGGCACTGAACGACTCCGTGTTTCTGCATCAAACATTAAAGGACAAATTTTTTGTAATGTACAAGCCCATAGCGCCTAGCTACGCCACCGATAGCGGCTGGGTGTATGGCGTAGTAAGTGCCGATAAGAAAACTGTGTTGCAAAAGGGCCTGATACCAAGCTGCATATCGTGCCACAAAGTATCATCGCGTGATAGGATGCTGGGGTATAAGTAAAGGGATGCCTTCTTTCGTTGTTCCTTTAGACTTGCATTGAGTGGTTTTAAGCTATTCAATGCAAGTCTAAAGGAACAACGGGGTACATTTATACAGCGAAGATTTTAGCATTACCAAAAAACTAAACAAGCAGTAATGAACAGAACAAGCATATACTTATTCATTTTTGTGTTGTTTACAGGCTGTGCCAAAGAGAAAACGCCCAGCGAATGCGATACTTTATATGATGTATATAAGCCAACAGGCTTTACCAACGGGCAAACATATACTAAACAGGATAGTACCCAATTTGTTTACGGGTCGATAAACCCTAACAATGCGGATGAAGTAGTGTATTATGGAGGCAAGCACCCCAACTGGCACATGTATGTATATAACATAGTTACCAAGCAGCGCACAAAAATTTCAGACCATTCGCCCACACACAATATAAAGTGGCACAAGTCGGGCTGGATATGTTATGCCACTACCGACAACAATGTATATATAGTAAAGCCGAATGGCGATAGCTTAACGCAACTTACAACGACGGGCGATTGTTTCACGCCCGAATGGAACAGCACAGGCGAGAAAATAATTTGTTTCAAAGCATTCAATAATACAGGAAATTATATAATTAATAGAAATGGTTCAGGTATTGAAGTTGTATTAACTGGAGGTAAAGGTATAGCACAACCATGCTCTTGGTCTCCCAATGATAGTATCATCATTTCATCTCCTAGTAATGATATAAGGTGCATAAATTATTTTACGGGAGAAGAAAAGAATGCTCCAAATCAAATGTCAGGAAAAGTTGGTAGCAATGGGGAATGTTGGATGAATAACGGTAAAGAAATCGTGTGGTGTCCAGATAACCAGCCAGCAATATTAGATTTTCAAACTGGTGCAAGTCGTGAATTATTGCCAACTTGCGAAAAAATGATCTACGGATATCCTTCTGTAACTGTGGATGGCAGGTATGCTTTGTTCAATTTGAATATTGGGGGCTATGTGGGCTACAACCTTACCCAAACCAAGCGCCGCCTTTCGCGGATAGATTTAACTACCAACACCGAAACCATACTTGAGCTACCCGAATAAAATGCCTACAGCACGCACGTCCCGATGTTCGGGACGTAACAGCACTGCACCTCCCGACATACGTTGGGATAAATATCTAATGGATACGGGAAGTTCAAAATTTATATTAATCTGTGAATCTGTGGCAAAAAGACTCGTTCCGCAGTAGCCATTTAATGTAGTGCATTTATAGGTTGGTACCCAGGGGGTGGTATCAACTAATTTTTATAATTAATTCATAGTCAATATTATACATGGGTGGGGAGGTAGCAGTTTTTTTAAGTTTGCTACCCCTGCTACCCCGGTCTTGCCCGCTGCTGCCTCTTTTGCCTATTTTTTTTATTTTCACGTCCGCTTTTACCAAGAGGCACCCTATACACATAACATAAACCCGATATAATGAGCGCAACAGCTACCGACAGCCCTATTGCAGGAATGAACTTTGAGTACAACGAAAACCAAATCATGATAGCACAGTCTATTAAGGACTTTGCCGAGCGCGAAATACGCCCGAACCTAATGAAGTGGGACGAAGAGCAGTACTTCCCTAAGGACCTGTTCCATAAAATGGGCGAGCTAGGCTACATGGGTGTGTATATACCAGAGAAGTACAAAGGCACTGGCCTTAGCTACTTCGAGTACGTAACTGTAGTATCGGAAATAAGCAAGGTATGCGGCAGTATAGGTCTAAGCGTAGCGGCGCACAACTCGCTATGCACCGGCCACATATACTACCACGGTACCGAAGAGCAAAAGCAGAAGTATCTACCTAAGCTAGCTACTGGCGAATGGATAGGTGCCTGGGCACTTACCGAGCCTAACACAGGTAGCGATGCCATGCGTATGAAGGTGGTAGCTAAAAAGGTTGACGGCGGCTATATATTGAACGGTAGCAAAAGCTGGATAACCCACGCCATAAGCAGCGATGTATTGGTAATAATGGCCCGTACCGGCGAGGTAGGCGATACCCGTGGTATGACCGCCTTTATAGTAGAGCGCGGCACCCCAGGCCTAAAGGCTGGCAAGAAGGAAAACAAGCTAGGTATGCGTGCCAGCGAAACTGCGCAGGTAATATTGGAAGACTGCTTTGTGCCAGACGAGAACGTATGCGGCGGCCTTGAGAAGGTAGGCAGCGGCTTTCAACAAGCTATGCAGATATTGGATGGTGGCCGTATATCGATAGCTGCCCTAGGCCTAGGTATAGCTAAGGGTGCTTACGAGGCATCGGTTAAGTATGCCAAGGAGCGCGAGCAGTTCGGTCAGTCTATATCTAACTTCCAGGCTATAGCTTTCAAGCTAGCTGATATGGCTACCAAAATAGAAGCAGGCGAATTGCTAACCATGCAGGCTGCTTACCTTAAGAACGAGCACCGCAAAATGACCAAGGAATCGGCATTTGCCAAGTACTATACCTCGGAAGTAGCAGTAGAGGTATCTACCGATGCGGTACAGATATTCGGCGGTTATGGCTATACTAAAGACTATCCTGTAGAGAAATTCTACCGCGATAGCAAGCTATGCACCATAGGCGAAGGCACCAGCGAGATACAAAAACTGGTTATAAGCCGCGAAATAATGAAGGGCAACATCTAATAAATAGGTGTTAACGATTAAAGACAACTGGAAATATATTTGGTAATTCGTGAAGAAGTAGTATTTTTGCAATCCTTAAAATTTAACAAAGCATGTTATTAATAGACGCAAGAGAAGCAGAATCAATCGACAAGGCACTTAAGAAGTACAAGAAGAAATTCGAGAAAGCAGGTATACTGCGCCAACTACGCGAGCGCCAAACTTTTACCAAAAAATCGGTAAAACGTCGTGGAGAAATATTGAAGGCTGCTTACATCGATTCTATCCGTCGCGAAGCTGAAGGTTAGTCGATAGTATTTGCTATAGATATAGAAACCTCATTCTACCATAATGGTGGGATGAGGTTTTGTTTTGTATATACCGTAGCACAACCCATCCCCGCTGTGCAAATCATTCACCCGCAACATACCTAATGGCGGCTCATTTCGTTGTTACTTTGAACTAATCATGGAACTACACCCATCGGCCATACATTTTTTGCAAGTAATACAGGTAGAAAAGCGCTACTCGCCCAATACCTATGAGGCTTATAAGAACGACCTGGAGCAGTTCAGCGCCTTTTTGCAAAGGCAATACGAGAAAGATGATTTGCGCATGGCTACACATACCGAAATACGTAGCTGGATGGTAGAAATGATGCAGGAAAAAATAACGCCGCGCAGCATTAACAGGAAAATATCTACGCTTAAGTCGTTCTACAAGCTAATGATGCGTAGGGGAGAAGTAAAAAAGAACCCGCTGGCAAAAGTACAGACCCCTAAAACCAGCAAGCGCCTCCCTGTATTTGTTGAGCAAACGGGTATAGACCAGTTATTAAACAACGTAACCTTCGCCGAAGGCTACGAAGGTGCGCTTGATAGGTTGATAATAGAATTGCTATACGGCACCGGTATGCGCCGCAGCGAACTGCTAAACCTTAAGGAAAGTGATGTAGATAGCTACAACAGCCAAATAAAAGTATTGGGCAAAGGCAACAAGGAAAGGCTTATACCTCTCCACCCGCAGTTGCTGGCCAGTATAAAGAAGTTTATAGAAACCAAACGTAGCGAAATAGAAGTACAAGAGGGTAGCTACCTGCTTGTAAATACCAAAGGCAAAAAGCTAAGCGCTCCCATAGTATATAACTGTGTAAAGAAGCACCTCAGCTTGGTAACCACTATTGATAAGCGCAGCCCCCATGTAATGCGGCATACCTTTGCCACCCATCTACTTAACAATGGTGCCGATATAAACGCCGTAAAGGAGTTGCTGGGCCATAGCAGTCTTGCCGCTACACAGGTGTATACCCACAATACTATCGAAAAGCTAAAAGCGGTATATGCCAAGGCCCACCCTAAGGCGTAGCGCATTTTCCTGTCGTTAGTCATTTAAAACATCCTAAGGGTGTATTGTTTACGTGATGAAGGTCATGATCTTTGTTGACCGCTGTCATTATTAAGATATTCAGCTATTAAGACTTTTACATCATAGAAAGCGAGAGCTATTCTTAGGATAGAAGGCATTGATAAACATGTAGGTGTATGTTTGGGATTTTCGTAAAGTGTATTTATATTAATCCCGTAATTACATTAAGATGGAGTTTAATGCCAGATTACCGAGCTTAAAGAAATAGTGTAAACCCCGTCAATTTTAACCGCTATGATGTTTTCAAAAAGTTGCGAATACGCCCTACGTGCAGTTATATACCTGTGCATAGAAGAGAATGGCGTAAAAATGAACATTAAAGAAATTTCTTCTAAAATAGGTTCGCCTGAACCTTTTACCGCGAAGATATTGCAAACCTTGGCTCGCCATGGGGTTATATCATCGCAGAAAGGGCCGGGTGGCGGTTTTTACATAGATGCCGATAGCGAACCAATAAAGGTAATAGATGTAATAGGTGCCATAGACGGTAGAGACTCTTTCGATAAATGTGGTATGGGCCTTAATACCTGTAACGATAGCCACCCTTGCCCTATACATGATGAGTACAAGCTGTGTACTGGCAAGCTAAAGGAGCTGGTAACCAATAAAACTGTAAGCGAGCTTGCCCAAGGTGTAAAAAGTGGCAAGTACCACCTTAATAGTATACAGGCTATGCAAATAGCTATGGCCAGCTAAAACATAAAAAAGCACAACATTAAAATAGCCAAGTGCCGTAGAACGTTCTTAATTATAAGGACGCTTTTCTACGGCACTTTTGCTTTATAAAGTACTGTGAAATAAATTCTACACTTTGTATAACCTTTATGCAAAGTTTACGTTAAAAAATTAACTGCCTATAGCTTTAAATGTTTACTTTTATAGGTATGAGGAAACCGATTTTATAACCATAAACTTGAAATTATGAACGTGGTAATTCATCCGGTGCATTTTGATGCATCAACTCAGTTAGTTGATTTTATAAACAAAAAACTAGGGAAGCTAGAGACATTCTTTGGCAAAATTGTAGAGACGGAAGTTTTCCTAAAGCTGGGCACTAAACAAAATATCAAAGACAAGACAGTAGAAATTAGATTACATATACCCGGCAAAACGCTTTTTGTGGCAAAAACCGGAAAGACCTTTGAAGAAAGTACCGATTTGGCCATGCAAACTATAGCCGAACAACTAAAAAGAGAAAAAGAAAAACAACGAGAATATTAAAAACAAGATAAAATAGAAGCAAAACTAGGGGCGAAAGCCCCTTTTTTGTTGCCCAAAAACAGGGACGGAAAAAAAATATGCGCAAATTGTTTGCTAGCTTTTTGAAAATTCAATTTATCACTTAGATTTGCGTCCCGTTTTTGAGGTACAAGTAGTTGTAACGGAAAATAGGATTGAAGTTCATTGTAATACATAAGCCCGCGTAGCTCAGTTGGTAGAGCAGCTGATTTGTAATCAGCAGGTCGGGGGTTCGAATCCCTCCGCTGGCTCAATTTTAAGTTCTTTGCACATTCACATTAGTGTATTGGGGAGATAGTCAAGTGGCCAACGACAACAGACTGTAAATCTGTCCTCTTACGAGTTCTCAGGTTCGAATCCTGATCTCCCCACCACCTTCACAGGTAAACAAAAACTGCAAACGAAGGGCTTTGTGAAACTTGCGGGAGTAGCTCAGTTGGTAGAGCGACAGCCTTCCAAGCTGTAGGTCGCGGGTTCGAGCCTCGTCTCCCGCTCAATATACTGAAGTGTTTAAGCATTGAAATACAGAATTGCCGTTGTAGCTTCGATGTGGAGCATCCCGCGATAAACGCGGGAAGGTCGCGAGCGACCAAAACGATTAGTGCAATTTGAAGATAAAAATTGCCGTTGTAGCTCAGTGGTAGAGCACTTCCTTGGTAAGGAAGAGGTCGCGAGTTCGATTCTCATCAACGGCTCAGGTGATAGTAATAACTATAGAATAAAATTTAAACAACAATCTTTTAAAACAATAACAATGGCTAAAGAAAAATTCGTAAAGGACAAGCCGCACGTTAACATCGGTACTATTGGCCACGTTGACCACGGTAAAACTACTTTGACTGCTGCTATCACCACCGTTCTTGCAAAGAAGGGTCTAGCTGAGTTGAGGGACTATTCATCAATTGATAACGCTCCTGAAGAAAAAGAAAGGGGTATCACTATCAATACCGCTCACGTTGAGTACCAAACTGCTAACCGTCACTACGCACACGTAGATTGCCCAGGCCACGCGGATTATATCAAGAACATGGTTACTGGTGCTGCCCAAATGGACGGTGCTATCCTTGTTGTTGCAGCTACTGATGGTCCTATGCCTCAAACTCGCGAGCACATCCTTTTGGCTCGTCAGGTAGGTGTACCTCAAGTTGTTGTTTTCATGAACAAAGTTGACTTAGTTGAAGACCCAGAATTCCTAGAGCTAGGCGAGATGGAAATCCGCGATCTATTGAAATTCTACGGTTTCGATGGCGATAACATTCCCGTAATACAAGGTTCAGCACTAGGCGCTCTTAACGGCGATCCTAAGTGGGTAGCTAAAGTAGAAGAACTAATGGATGCAGTTGATAGCTGGATACCAGTTCCTCCACGTGCTACTGAACTTCCGTTCCTAATGCCAGTTGAAGACGTATTCTCTATCACTGGTCGTGGTACAGTTGCTACTGGCCGTATCGAGCGTGGTGTTATCAACTCTAACGATCCAGTTGAAATCATCGGTCTACAGAAAGAAGGCGAAAAAGCGCTTACTTCAACTGTAACAGGTGTTGAGATGTTCCGTAAAATACTTGACCGTGGCGAAGCTGGTGACAACGTAGGTTTGTTGTTGCGTGGTATCGAGAAAGAAATGATCAAGCGTGGTATGGTTATCATCAAGCCAGGTTCAGTTTCTCCTCACACCGAGTTCAAGTGCGAAGTATACGTACTAAGCAAAGAAGAAGGTGGTCGTCACACTCCATTCTTCAACCAATACCGTCCTCAGTTCTACTTCCGTACAACTGACGTAACTGGCGAGATAACTCTTCCAGCAGGTGTTGAAATGGTTATGCCTGGTGATAACGTTACACTTGATGTGAAACTTATCTACCCTATCGCTATGGAAAAAGGTCTTCGTTTCGCGATCCGCGAAGGTGGCCGTACCGTAGGTGCAGGTCAGGTTACTGAAATCGTTAAGTAATTAACTCCTCGTAAGAGGAATAACGATAATAAAAGCGCTTCCCCATAAGGAGGCGCTTTTTGTTTTAAAGTAACAGCGAGCATTAAATGTTGTATTTATATACCTAAGGTTTTTGAAAATCGGTGTATATGTTTATATTTGCGTCCCTTTTTACCCGAAGGGCTTAGCGGCACGTGCCTAAAGCAATAAGGGAGAATGTTATTTGAAGAGGGAAAATAGGGGCATGGTGCAATGGTAGCATGCGGGTCTCCAAAACCCTTGATGTCAGTTCGAATCTGGCTGCCCCTGCATATTAAAAAAAACAAAAGTAGCCTAGGTTTAGGCCTAGGCTACTAAACCATTTACTATGGAAAAGTTGAAATTGTATTTTGTAGAAGCTTATGACGAGCTGGTAAATAAAGTTACCTGGCCTACATTCGCCGAATTGCAAGAAAGCTCGGTAGTGGTACTAGTTACCGCACTTATACTATCGGTAGCAGTAATGCTAGTAGATGGTGGCTTTAAATTTTTAACTACCGAAGTTTATAAAATACTAGTAGGATAATGGCTGAAGATA
>JAFDYM010000096.1 GCA_018267435.1 Bacteroidota bacterium
CGACGACTACCAAGTGGTGTTCAGCGATACACCTGGCTATATCAATCAGCCTGCCTACAAGCTGCAAATGAGCATGAACCACTTTGTGGAAGGCGCCCTGCAAGATGCCGATGTGCTGATGTTTGTTACCGATAAGTTTCAGAAGGAAGAAGAACAGATACACTTAATTGAACTGGTGCGTGCAGCCAAAGTGCCGTGCATACTGGTGTTGAACAAAATAGACTTATACCAGAAGGACGAGACAGCAGCCCTAGTAAAGCAGTGGGAGAAAACCCTACCAGGCTGCCAAGTAGTACCCCTTACGGCATCGTCGGGCATTAATGCAAAAAAGGTGATAAAGAAGATAGTAGAACTACTGCCCGAAAGCCCCCCTTACTACGATAAGGACCAGTTGACGGATAGGAACCTGCGCTTTTTTGTAGCCGAGATAGTGCGCGAGAAAATATTCTTGAACTATACCAAAGAAATACCTTATAGCTGCCAGGTAATGGTAGATATATATGAGGAAGGAGATAAAATGGACCGCATAAAATGTATTATTTATGTGGAACGCGAATCGCAGAAGTTTATCTTGATAGGAAATAAAGGCGATGCGCTGAAGAAAACCGGAAGCGATGCCCGCAAAACTATCGAGGAGTTTTTGGATAAAAAGGTTTATTTGGAGTTATTTGTAAAGGTTAAAGATAAATGGCGCAACGATGACGGCGCGCTAAAAGGCTTCGGTTACGCAGGGTAACAGGCCATATTCACAATACATAGAATCAAAACTAAATGGGATTTACAATTGCAATAGTCGGCAGGCCGAACGTGGGAAAGTCGACGCTTTTTAATAGGTTAATTGGCGAGAAGAAGGCGATAATAGATGACGTAAGCGGCGTAACCCGCGACCGTATATATGGCGAAAGCGACTGGGCGGGCAAGGTATTCAACGTAATAGATACAGGAGGCTTTGTTCCCCGTTCGGAAGATGTGTTCGAAAAACACATACGCGAGCAGGTGCACATAGCTATGGAAGAAGCATCTTTACTGCTTTTTGTAGTGGATGCTGCCACAGGTATTACCGATTTAGATGACGAGTTTGCTAACCTATTGCGCAAGGCACAAAAAAATGTCTTTCTTGTAGTAAACAAGGTAGACAACCAAGAACGACGCTATGATGCCAATGAATTTTACAGCCTAGGTATAGAAAACGTATTCTTTATAGCATCTATGACGGGTTCAGGTACTGGCGAATTGCTAGATGCAGTAGTAGAACGCATACCCGATGACCTACCCGAAGATGAGGCAGAAGCTAAAATACCGAAGGTTTGTATCATTGGTCAACCTAACGTAGGTAAATCATCGCTTGTAAATGCACTATTGGGCGAAGAGCGCAATATAGTAACCGATATAGCTGGCACCACGCGCGACTCTATCCACTCGCTGTACAACAAGTTTGGCAAAAGCTTTATGATGATAGATACGGCAGGTATACGCCGTAAAAACAAAGTGCACGAGAACCTAGAGTTCTATTCGGTAATACGCGCCATAAATGCACTAGACGAGGCCGATATTGCATTAATAGTAATAGATGCAAGTAAGGGCATTACCCAGCAAGACCTCACTATATTTAAAATGGCGGTGAAGAAACGCCGCGGCATTATAATAGCCGTAAACAAATGGGACTTGATAGAAGGCAAGGGCAGCAACACCGCCCGAGATTTTGAGGCAGAAATAAAGTCGAAATTGGCACCATTCAACGATGTACCTATCGTGTTTATTTCGGTGCTTGAAAAACAGCGTATATTTAGAATAATAGAAACCATAGACAAGGTATACGAAAACCAAACCCGTAAAATACCTACCAGCAAGCTAAACGAGGTAATGCTGAAGGCTATAGAACACTACAGCCCACCAGCGGTAGACGGTAAGCTAGTGAAGATAAAGTATGTAACGCAGTTGCCTACACACTTCCCATCTTTCGCCTTTTTTACCAACCACCCTAAGTACATACGCGAGGCGTACCGCAACTATCTTGAGAACCAATTACGAGAGAAATTCGACTTTACGGGGGTGCCTGTACTAATATATTTTAGAGAGAAATAGGACACTATGTGCATTAAGGTGTGCATAATCATGAAAAATTAATTAAGAAAAATTTGGAAATCCGAATTTCAGAAAGCTATCTTTGCGCGTCAATTAATTAACCAAATCTTAAAAACAAACAAATGAAAAAGGCATTTTTCGCATTCGTTGCAGTATCTGCAATAGTTCTTTCTGCTTGCAACAACAAACCAGCTGAAAACACTGAAACTACAGTTGACACAGCTGCTGTTGCTCCAGCTGAGCCAGTTGCTGCTGAGCCAGTTGCTGCTGATAGCGCTACTGTAGCTGCTGATAGCACTGCTACTCCAGCTGCTCACTAGTATTCAACGAGTGAATTAAAATAAAAAGGCCCCCCGGTTTGCGGAGGGCTTTTTTATTTAAGGCAGGTCAATCCATTTTGTAACATAAACTGCCTTGGCTTGATTATTGGTAAATACATAGCAAGCTTAAGCTTGCCTCCAAACCCTCAAAGCCTTATTGTATTTTACGAAGCTTGCGCAAACGGATGCGAATCGATTACATCGAAATGTGTTTTGAAAACGCGGTCTTTAGCTTGGTTTACGCGCTCTTTTAGTTTGTTGATAGAGCGCAATACGTTGCCCTCGTATATAACGGCCCCCTCAAGCGCGGCCATCTTTTTCATAGATGCATTCAATTCGCCCAATAATGCTATTAGCATGTTGCGCTCATGCTGCACATCGGCTAAAGCCGTGGTGCTAGCATTAATGCGTAAGCCTTGGGTATTGAACGACATATCGCGTACTTGATAAAGACAAGCCTCAACGGTGCTTATCATGTGTAGGTGCAAAGCTTGGTACCTACAGGTCGGATTCTCAGTTTCCTTTGTCATACATCGTAATTTTAGAGTGATGTAATAATGTGTCCCTGAAACTGTATACGTAAAG
>JAFDYM010000097.1 GCA_018267435.1 Bacteroidota bacterium
TGATAGACTACAACCATCACCGCCCACACAAAGCTTTGAACTACCTAACTCCTGCTGATCTTTTACCTGATATTGTATATTCGTAAAATCAACTAATAGCTGGCCGAATAACAGGGAAGCCTACACAGGCAATCTTGGTGTATGCGTTTCCAGTTAGCTCCTATTTCGGGAAATACTTCATAGTGAGATTTTCCTATTATCTCTTTACCATGTAATTTGTAGTCGCTTATCCATTGTTCCGATACTGCTATGTAGCGCATATTTCTATCGAACATGGCAATAGCCGAAGGTGCGTGCTTTACAAACAGAAGCATTCGTTCATAGCCTTCGCTTATTTCCGTTTTGCGTTTATTCTCTTCGGTAAGGTCTTTTGTAACTTTGGTAAAGCCTATCACCCTACCATCATCATCGTGCAGCGCGGTTATGCTTACCGAGCCCCAGAACACCGAGCCATCTTTACGCACGCGCCAACCGTTTGCTTCGGTACGGCCCAATATGCGGGCTTGCGACAACAAGGTATCGGGCAAATTTTGTTCTTGGTCTGCTTCGGTATAGAACTTAGAAAAGTGCTGCCCTACAATTTCACTTTCGGTATAGCCTTTAATGCGCTCGGCACCCTTGTTCCAGTTAAGAACAATACCGTCGGTGTCTAACAATAAAATAGCATAGTCTGCTACCTCTTCTACCATTTTGTTATGGATTTGTGCCAATATCCCATCTATTACTACAGTTTTCTTCATCTCGTAGTTTTATTACGGTATGTTAACCAAACAGTTACACTTAGCCTACAATAAAAAGTACTGATTAATCTCAATAACTTTTTTCAACCCTATTTAACACATAAAGTTAGCGGCAAAGCGGATTTGTAGCTACTAAGTCAATATGATAATCATCATTTACGCTATTGATATTTAGCATCTTAAAGTCTGATATACGGACATAGCATGAAAATGCCCGCTTTGTTTACTTTCGTTCCAACTAGTTACGAAAAATGAGAGCGATAGGATTACTTGATAAAATGAGGACGGCATACATTAACCCCGTGCAGTACTTTCTGCAACTGGGCGAAGACAAAGTAGCCGTTAACGACCTAATAGGACACAACATACGCCTGCAATGGACGGGCAGGATATTCTGTACCGTGTGTGGCAAAAAGACTAATAAAAGTTTCGGCGAGGGGCTTTGCTACCCTTGCTTTACCAATGCGCCCGAAAACAGTGAATGCATACTGCGCCCCGAACTATGCAAAGCGCACCTAGGCGAGGGCCGCGACCCTGAGTGGGAAAAGAAACACCACCTACAGCCGCACTATGTGTACCTAGCCGCCACCAATGCCATAAAGGTGGGCATAACCCGTGGCGACCAAATACCTACCCGCTGGATAGACCAAGGCGCACACCGCGGCATAATACTGGCAGAAGTACCTTACCGCCAACTGGCAGGCGTAATAGAGGTAGAACTGAAACAACACTTAAGTGATAAAACCAACTGGCAGCGTATGTTGAAGAACGAGTGCTGCGATACAGAACTGGTGGTAGAAAAGGAACGCATCCGCGAGCTGCTACCCGAAGAACTGCGCCAGTATGTATCTACCAATAGCGAAGTGGTGGAACTGATATACCCCGTAACCTCCTACCCTACCAAAGTTACCAGTCTATCGTTCGAAAAACTACCGAGCATAGAAATGCAGCTAGCCGGCGTACGCGGTCAGTACTTCATATTCGAGGGCGGCAACGTCATCAACATCCGCAAGAATAGTGGGTACGAGGTGGAGTTGATAGCGTAATTCAGTAGGCAGTAAATGCATTGGAACGCGGATGACGCAGATAACACAGATTAAACGGATAATACAAATACTTTGGCGCGGGTACGGCGGTGTCTATCTCGTACTGCTTTGCACCTCGTGCGTGCGTACTGTTGGCATTTCATTTTTCCGAAAAACTCACCCCCTAGCCCCCTCTCTTACAAGTAATAGAGAGGGAACCGTATAGTGACAAGCGATATCATTTAGGGCTATAGTAGCATTAATAATTCATCTCCCTTCTCTGTTTATAGAGAAGGGATGTCGACGTATGTCGACAGGGATGAGTATGTAGAGCCGCAATACTTTGCGGCTTCCTACGGAATACGAAGCACTCAAACAAAACAGCCACATCATTGCTGATATGGCTGCTATACTTTGTATTTATTTCGGCGAGTGAGACACTCGCCGATAGACGGTGTGATACTAATGCCCCGCAATCACGGCATCGTTGTTCAATGCATCAAACTGCTTGCCAACTTTCCTGAATTTATCGATGATGAAATCCAAGTGCTCAGTTTCGTGTGTAGCCATATAACTGGTGCGTAGCATTTGCATACCCGGAGGGGTGGCAGGCGATATAAAGGCATTTACAAACACGCCCTCATCGTATAGCATCTTCCATATACCGAATGCTTTTTCGTCATCGCCGATAATAACGGGAACGATAGCTGCTTGGCCAGGTATAACCGTAAAGCCGGCATCCATCAAGCCACGGCGAACGTAGTCGGCATTGGCGCATACGCGCGCTGCCAGTTCGGGTTGCTCTATCAATATATCCAATGCTGCGCTTGCCGCTGCCACCGATGCCGGTGTAGGCGATGCCGAGAATATCAAGGCAGGCGACTTGTGTTTTAGGTAGTTGATAACGCGCTCTTCGCCCACCACAAAGCCGCCTATGCTGGCTAGGGTTTTGCTAAAGGTACATACTATCAAGTCCACATCGTTTTGCGCATCGAAGAAGTGGGCCGTGCCCTTGCCATCTTTACCCAACACACCGAAGCCGTGGGCATCGTCAACCAGCAATTTGGCGTCGTATTTCTTCGCCAATTCCTTCATTACATCTAGCTTAACTACAGTACCCAAGGCACTGAAAACACCATCGGTAACTATTATCTTGTTCGCTCCTTCCGGTATCTGCGCTAGGCGCTTTTCCAAGTCGGCCATATCGTTGTGCTTGTAGCGGATAACGTTGGCGTTCATACTTGCGCTAAGCAAGTTGCCCGCTACTATACTGGCGTGGTTGTCCTTATCGCTCAATATGTAGTCGCCTTTGCTTACCAAGGGGAATATAACGCCTTGGCCCGCCTGGTAGCCCGTGCTGAAAAGCAGGGCCGCTTCTTTACCCATAAACTTGGCAATCTTCTCCTCTAGCTCTATGTGTAGGTCGATAGTACCCGTAAGGAAACGTGAGCCTGAGCAGCTAGAACCGTATTTATCCAATGCTGCTATAGCAGCTTCTTTTACCTTAGGGTGCGCCGTAAGGCCTAGGTAGTTGTTGCTACCCGCCATCACCACTTTCTTGCCTTCCATCATCACCACTGGACCTTCGCTTTCCTGTATAGGGCGGAAGTACGGGTATATACCTTTCTCTTTAACTATCTCAGTTATATTGTAATCGTAACACTTGTCAAACAATCCCATATTCAATATTTAATTAGCCAATTCAATGTAAATAATCTTCGCCACATGGCAAAGTAGAGAATTTTACGCCAAGGCAAATATCTGCTTTATAGCCAAACTGTTCATAACTGCTTAACAAGCATTGGGGAAATAATTTCACAGGGCAGGTACAGGCGCTGGGCATAGTTTTCTAATAATCAATAGGATTCAATAACTGTGCCTTTATAACACCCACAAAATCTGAACAAAAATGGCAAGTATTTTCAAAAAACTGCGCGATGCGTACGGTTTATACAAAAGCATAGATATAGATGCACTGAACAAATTGGCGAGCAAGGTTGACCTGCCCGAAGTGATGAAGAATGTTAGCAAGTTAGACGATAAACAGCTAACCGGACTGATGAAAATGCTGGGCGGCGGCGGCAAAAAACGCGAAGCCCCACCTATTGATGGCGACTTCTACGACCTATCGCACACCTTGAACGCCGAGGAGCGACACCTGCAACTAAAAGTGCGCGAGTTTATGGAAAACGAGGTGAAGCCCATAGCCAACGACTATTGGCAGCGCGCCGAGTTTCCCTATGACCTGATACCGAAAATGGCAGAGCTGAATATATGCGGCGGTACTTACCAAGGCTATGGCTGCCCGGGCAATATAACCTCGGTAGCCGAGGGCTTTATAGCTATGGAAATGGCGCGGGTAGATGTATCGATGTCTACCTTTTTCGGCGTGCAGAGCGGCCTAGCTATGGGCAGCATATACCTATGCGGTAGCGAGGAGCAGAAGCAGCAATGGCTGCCGGGTATGCACCAGTTTAAAACTATTGGCGCATTCGGCTTAACCGAACCAGAGGTAGGCAGCGGCGCAGCAGGTGGCTTAACCACTACCGCCAAGCGCACAGGCGATACCTGGACCATAAACGGACAGAAAAAATGGATAGGCAATGCCCCCTTTGCCGATGTGATAGTGATATGGGCTACCGATGTAGACGACAACAAGGTAAAGGGCTTTTTGGTAAGAAAGGGAACGCCTGGCCTATGGGTAGAAAAGATGGAGGACAAGATGGCGCTGCGCACCGTGCAGAACGGCTTGATAACCCTGAAAGATTGTAAAGTAGAAGAGCAAGACCGACTACAGCTTGCCAACAGCTTTAAAGATACCAGCGCCGTACTGCGCATGACTCGTGCTGCCGTAGCATGGCAAGCCGTGGGCTGTGCCCGTGGTGCCTATGAGCATGCATTAAAGTACACGCTTGAGCGCAAACAGTTTGGCA
>JAFDYM010000098.1 GCA_018267435.1 Bacteroidota bacterium
AGATAAAAGCCGCTACCCCAACCAATGCCGAAGAGTTGGAGCAGTTTCGTATTAAATACCTTGGTACTAAAGGTATATTGAAGGACCTGTTCGGCGCTATGGGTACTTTGCCTAACGAGCGCAAGAAGGAGTACGGTCAGTTGATGAACGCTTTGAAGGCTGCCGCTGAAACGAAGTTGGAAGAGCTAAAAGCAACTTTCGAAACAAAAGCAGCTAAGAGCGATATACCTGATTTGAGTGCACCTGCGTATAACTACCCAGTAGGTACGCGACATCCACTAGCTATAGTGCGCAACAAAATAACTGAGATATTCAGCCGCATTGGTTTTGCCATAGCAGATGGGCCTGAGATAGAGGACGACTGGCATAACTTTACGGCGCTTAACTTGCCAGAGGACCACCCTGCGCGCGATATGCAGGATACCTTCTTCCTTACCGAAGACAGGAACAACCTGCTACGTACACACACCAGCAGCGTACAGATACGTGTAATGGAAACGCAGAAGCCCCCTATGCGCTACATATTCCCTGGCCGTGTATTTCGCAACGAGACTATAACAGCACGTGCGCACTGCACCTTCCACCAAGTAGAAGGCTTATATATAGACGAGAACGTATCGTTTGCCGACCTAAAGCAAACCATGCTATACTTTGCACAGGAAATGTTTGGCCGCAACGTACAGATACGTTTCCGCCCTTCTTTCTTCCCGTTTACCGAGCCTAGTGCCGAGGTAGATATATCGTGCTTTGTATGTGGCGGCAAAGGTTGCCCGGTGTGCAAGCATAGCGGCTGGGTAGAGATAGGCGGCTGCGGCATGGTAGATCCTGCTGTGATGGAGAACTGCAAAATAGACCCTAAAAAATATTCAGGCTTTGCTTTTGGTATGGGTATAGAGCGTATAACTATGTTGAAGTATCAAATCAACGACTTGCGCCTGTTCTTCGAAAATGATGTGCGCTTTTTGCAGCAGTTTGAAGATGCGGTGTAGCCGATGTTCGACATGCGATAATTTGATATTCGATAAAGAGGACAAACAATAAAATGGCTGACAGAAATGTCGGCCATTATTGTTTTAGTCGCCATACCTTGATATAGTCCACCTTAAAGCTTTTCGGAAATACATCCTTTTCCTTCGGTGGGCCACTAAAAGCAAGCCCGCTGCCAACTGCTAGGTTAACTATAAGGCGCTCTGGGCGTTTATATTGGTTAGGGTAAGGGGTGCTAAATCGGAAAGTTTCCTTACCATCTACTTCAAATATTATCACATCGGGATACCAATAGCAAGTGAATGTATGGAACTGTCTGCTGAAATTTTTGCTGGCGAACTTGGTCCACTTGCCACTACGTCGGTACTTTGTACTATCGTATGAGTGTACGCCACATGATGCCCGCTTTTGCCACTCGCCGCGATATTCCATTATGTCTATTTCATCGGCAGGCCAGCCGCCATACAGCCAAAATGCAGGCCACATGCCCGCACCTTTAGGCATGCGGCAATGTATCTCGAATTTGCCGTACTTAAATTCCTGCTTGCTACATAGCATGCCTGAGGTGTAGTTATAGCTGGAAAGGTTTTGTCTGTTAGGGAAGGCAAATGTATCAGCTAGTGTGGAGTCAATTTTTGCCGTTATGTTTTCGCGCCTCGCTATTAGCTGTAGTATGCCGCTGTCTATCTTTATGTTGCCGCGGTCTGTATAGTATTCAAGCTCATGGTTGCTGCTTATGGTGCGTCCCCAAGTGTATTTGGTTTGCCATAGTTCTCGATTCAGCACCGTATCCTTAAACTCTTCATTCAAAATCAGCTCAAAATTTTCTTGTGCTCCAGCATATTGCACAGAGAAGAGAATTAATGAAATCACTGACAAAAAAATGTAACCAAAGCTCTTCATAGTAGTATATATTTACGGAGTATGCGCTTATTCAAATTTCTTCCCCTGCTGTTTATTATGCTTGCCAGTTGCAAGCAATATCTGCCCACACAGTATAGTTATAAAGATAGCAGGAATGTAGATAGCACTGTTACGTCTCTCGCTAAGATTGAAAACATTATTCGGCCATACAAAACAGCGCTTGATAAAGAGATGAACGTAGTAATAGGCTATGCCGATACTATGCTTACCAAAACACAACCCGAAAGCGACCTTGGTAACTGGATGTGCGATGTAATGCTTGCCAAAAGCAAAGACTACTATAAGGCAGATGTTGACTTTACATTTTTGAACCATGGGGGCATACGCTTGCCTAGCTTAGCCAAAGGTGATATAACCTATGGTAAAATGATAGAGTTGATGCCTTTCGATAACCGCATAGTTATAATGCAGATAAAGGGCACTACTATCGATTCTTTGTTCAACCACATAGCAAGCAAAGGAGGTTGGCATGTAAGCAAAGGTACCAGCTATGCCATAAGCAATGGTAGTGCATTCGATATAAGAATAAACGGCGAACCGCTGAAGATGGACCGCATATATACACTTGCTGTGAGCGACTACCTAGCACAAGGCGGCGATAACTGCACCATGCTAAAAGGCATACCGTATATAGATACACGCAAAACGCTGCGCGATGCGTTGATAGAGGGATTGAAAGAAGCTACTGCACGCGGCGAGCACGTACGTAGTATAATAGAAGGCCGCGTAATAAAACTGAACTAAGATGAAGCGTAAGGACTTTATACGATATACTGGCGCAGGTGCTGTGCTACTAGGTGCAGGCAGTTTTCCTTACGAGGCATTGGCCGCGGGCGATGCTACTAAGTTGACCCTACTACATACAAATGACCAGCATAGTAGAATAGAACCCTTCCCTATGGATGGTGGTAAGTACCAAGGACTAGGTGGCTTTGCAAGGCGAGCAGCATTAATAAATAGTATACGCAGCGAAGAGAAGCATGTAATGCTTCTAGATAGCGGCGATGTATTTCAAGGCACACCGTACTTTAATAAGTATCTAGGCGAGCTGGAGATAAAGCTGATGAGCGAAATGAAGTATGATGCTTCTACTTTCGGTAACCACGACTTTGATGCTGGTATGGCAGGCTTTGCAAAGCAGTATGCACATGCCAACTTCCCTTTTCTGAATGCCAACTATAACTTTAAAAATACGCTGCTGGAAGGTAAGATAGATGAGTATAAAATATTTAAGCGTGGCAACATCAAAGTTGGCGTGTTTGGTATAGGTATAGAGCTAGATGGACTAGTGCCACCTGACCTATATGGCGAAACAAAGTACAATGACCCTATAAGTAATGCCAATAGGGTCGCTGCTATATTAAAGCACGACCACAAGTGTAACTTGGTTATATGTCTATCGCACCTAGGTTATAAATACGATACTAACAAAGTGAGTGATGTGGCGATGGCGCAACAAACAAGCAATATTGATGTGATATTGGGTGGGCATACGCACACATTATTTGCCAAACCTGAGGAATATCAGAACGCTGCTGGGCAAAAAACTATCGTAAATCAGGTAGGATGGGCAGGTATTTATTTAGGGCGGTTAGATTTTTATTTCGAGGAAAAGAAAAACGCATTACTTATTTCGGGTATACCAAAGCTTGTATCTGAGTAGTTTTCAGAGGGGTAATTGTTTTAATTTAAAAAGTAAAAGAAAAAGCAGTTTTTCAAAATTATTTTACAAACCTGCACCCGAAACTTTTTCTACATTATCAAGAGCAAAAAAATTTTTTTTTACACAACGTTTTTTCATTTTCACATCACCTTTCAACACACAACAAACATTTTACTTAACCCCTTTTAAACTACACGATAGCATGAAGGAAAAATCGGCAAGCGCTGTTTGGAACGACTGTCTCGAAATCATAAAAGACAATGTTAGTGCCCAAAGTTTCAAAACATGGTTCGAACCGATAAGGCCTGTAGAGTTAAAGGGAACTGTACTTACTATACAAGTACCATCTCAGTTTTTTTACGAGTGGTTAGAAGAGCATTACGTTTCATTGTTGCGCAAAACGATAAAGCGCGAGTTGGGCAACAATGCAAGGCTTGAATACCGTATAGTAGTTGAAAATTCTTCAAACGGTTCTACTCCATCTACAGTTGATTATCCGAACTACAATTCTGGCAACAACTCTAACCCTGATGTTGGTTTCCCTTATTTCTTAACCGGCAACCAAATCAAGAACCCGTTTGTAATACCGGGCTTGAAAAAGATCAACATCGATTCTCAGTTGAATGCGAACTACAACTTCGATTCATTTGTAGAAGGCGATTGCAACAGGTTGGCGCGTAGCGCAGGTTATGCTGTGGCGCAAAAGCCAGGTGGTACTGCATTCAATCCATTAGTAGCTTATGGCGGTGTAGGTTTGGGTAAAACCCACTTAGCACAAGCTATAGGTAACGAGGTGAAACAGAACTTCCCTAACAAGACTGTACTATATGTAAGCAGCGAGAAGTTTACCAACCAATTCTTTGATGCGGTGAAGAATAACTCGGTGAACGACTTCGTACACTTCTACCAATTGATAGATGTATTGATAGTTGACGATATCCAGTTCTTTGGCAACAAAGAGAAAACTCAGGATATATTCTTCCATATATTCAACCACTTGCACCAGAATGGTAAGCAGTTGGTACTAACTAGCGACCGCCCTCCGCGCGACCTAGAAGGCATGGAAGAAAGGTTGCTATCTCGTTTCAAATGGGGCTTGAGCGCAGACCTACAGGTGCCAGACTTTGAAACACGTATAGCAATACTTGAGAAGAAGATGTATGCCGATGGTATAGAGCTACCACGCGAAGTAGTTGAGTTTGTAGCTTACAACATCAACACCAACGTGCGCGAACTTGAAGCTGCATTGATATCGTTGCTTGCGCAAGCATCGTTGAACAAGAAAGAGGTTGACCTTGACTTGGCGAAGAAGATAATCAAGAACTTCGTTAAGAGTATCTCTCGCGAAGTGTCTATAGACTATATACAGAAAACTGTATGTGATTACTTCAACGTACAAGTGGATATGCTACGCGAGAAAACCCGCAAGCGTATGATAGTACAGGCGCGCCAGCTTTCTATGTTCCTAGCTAAGAACTATACTAAGAACTCGCTAAAGGTGATAGGAAAGCACTTCGGTGGCCGCGACCACAGTACCGTTATACATAGCTGCCAAGCCGTGCAGAACTTGATTGATACCGATCAGGAATTCCGCGAGGCAGTAGCCGATATACAGAAGAAAATTCAAATGAGTATATCGTAACAACCAAGTGCGATACAAGCAGGAGACGAAGAATCCTTCCTATTTATTTAGGGAGGATTTTTTGCTTTTTGGCCTATTGCTCCACCCTTCCCCAATACACTTCGCACCCCTAAAATGCCGTTTCGCCGAATAGTTGACGGGAAATACTGTTGCAGTTCTACAATATTCTTATTTTTGAATCGTTGATAATGTCAACTATATTATGGAAGAGGGAAAAACAGAACAATCGGTGGGCTTTCAATTCGGAGAGTTTATGCGTGTGTTCCGCAAGGTGGTGGTAAAACGCTTTCAGGAACGCGAAACAGACATAACGCTGGAACAGTTTGGCATTTTGGTAAAGCTAATGGAAGACGGCATGCAAACGCAAACGGATATAGCCGGTGCCGTGGGTATGGATAAATCGGCCGTGCTGCGTATAGTAGATGTGCTGGAAGAAAAAAAATATGTAGAGCGTGTAAACGACAGTGAAGACAGGAGAAAGAAAACCTTAGCGCTTACAAAAAGGGGCAAGGCTAAAATAGAAGATGCAGGTAAGCTATTTAGCACGGTAATAGAGGATATAAGTGCCGGTGTAAAAGAAAGTGACATGAAGAGCTTTATGAAAACACTTGGCCGAATGAAAGAGAACGCGGAACAACTATAATTTGAAGAATAAGCTAAAACCAATAAGAGTAATAAAATGAAATCTTTAAAAGGATTAGTACTGGCCGGCTTGCTGCTAACAGGCACCATGGCGCAGGCACAAAGCACTGAAACAAGGAGCGTGATGAATTTAAAAGAGTGTATAGAATACACCTTGCAGCACAATCCTACCATACCTATTTATAATAACGACATTAAAACTGCCAACCAGCGCAAAATAGAGGCCCTTTCGGGCTATATGCCGCAGGTGAATGGTAGTATGGCGTGGGATGATAACTTGAAAAGGCAGGTAACGGTTTTACCTGGTGCCTTGTTAGGTCAGCAAGAAGATTTACGTGTGCAGTTTGGTAACCAGTACAACACCAACGCATATATACAAGCCGACCAGGCTATATACGACCAAACCTTGCTTTCGGGCCTACAAGGTATAAAGCCGAATATTGAAGCGGCACAGTTGAAGAAGGAGCAGAACGACGACAATATTATATACAATACAGCGGTATCATACTATCAAGTTATAACCTACCAAGAGCAGTATAAACTACTTAGCGAGAACGAGAAGAAGTTTGGCGAGTTGGCTCGCATACAACAGCTGCAGTACGATAAAGGTGTGTTGAAGAAAGCAGATTTCGACCGCGTAAAGGTGGCGCTTACCAACATACAATCTCAAAAGAAATTTGTAGAAACCAGCATGCAGCTATCGCTTAACAGGCTGAAAAACTACATGGGTATGAACCTAGATGAAACCCTTGTACTTGCCGACTCTGCAGCATCCCTACAAGAAATTACCCTACCAGCACAGAATGATTTTAGCGCCAAGAACACTTGGGATATGAAAATTCTTGCTAAGAATCTAGAACTGCAAGAAGTACAGTTGAAGCGTGCACGTGCAGGATATTTCCCTACGCTTGGTTTCTATGCGCGCTATGGCGGACAAAGCTTTGGTAACGAGTTTAAGCAATCGTTTACTAACTGGGTTGATTACTCGGCTATAGGCTTGCGCTTGAACGTGCCAATATTCGATGGTTTGCGCAAGGCTAGTCAGGTAAAACAGAACTCGCTTACAGTAAGCAACATTAGGCAGAACTTGATAATAACAGAGAATGGCATGAAGTTGCAAAACGAGAATGCCAACTTACAGTTATTGAACTCATACACTACCCTGCAAAGTAATAAGAACAACCTAGAACTAGCGAAGGAAGTGTTCGACAATACAACAGTACAATATCAAAACGGTGTGGCTTCATTGTCGGACCTATTGAATGCCGACTACTCGTTTAAAGAGGCGCAAACGAACTATTTGAACTCGTTGGTTAATGCACTTATAGCGAAAGTAGAAGTAGAGAAAAGCAAAGGAAACCTGAAACAATACATAAATAACTTTTAATACACGTAGATAAAAATGAGAAAGAGCACCATCATCACTGTAATAGTTGTACTTGCGGTAGCAGGCGCAGTAGCTTTTACGCTAGCACGGAACAAGAAGGAAATTAATAGCCGCAACAAAGTAGTTGACCGTAGCAATATTGCTATACCAGTATCGGTTACTAAGGCATTTGTAGGTAGTGCAGGTAGCGAGTTTAGCTTGCCAGCAGTAACACAAGCCGAAAACGAAGCTGATGTAGTAGTAAACTCTCAAGGTAAATTGACCGAGCTAAACATACGTTTGGGTAGCACCGTTAGCAAAGGTCAATTATTAGGCAAGGTTGATACCAAGCTGCAGGAATTGAACTTGAAAGCAAGTAGCCTAAGCCAAGAAAAACTTGCGAAAGACTATGACCGCTACAATGAATTGTATAAAGGCAACGCAGCTACCGAGGCAAATGTAACCGACGTAAAATATAACTACGAGAACACGAAAGTGCAGGTAGAACAGATTAAGCAACAAATAGCAAATGCAAACATTGTTGCTCCGCTATCAGGTACTATAGTAAGGAAGAACCTTGAAGAAGGTGAGTTTGTAAACCCGGGTACAGTAATAGCAACCATAGTAGATGTAAGCAAGCTAAAGGCTACCGTAATGGTAAGCGAAAGCGATGTGTATAAATTGAAGAATGGTGCAGCGGTAAACATTACTACCGATATATACCCTGAGAAAGTATTTAAAGGTACTATACGCTACATAAGCCCAGTGGGCGACGATGCGCACAACTACCCTGTAGAGATAACGCTAACCAACGATGCCAAGGCGCAGGTTAAGGCAGGTACTTTTATCCGTGTGTCGTTCGATATAAAGGGCAGCACCAATACTTTACAGATACCTAAAATAGCACTGGTAGAAGGTTTGAAGAATCCTTACGTATATGTACTGAATGGCAATAAGGCAGCAGTGAGGAAACTGGTACTAGGTAGAGAGATAGGTGAGAACGTAGAAGTGCTTAGCGGCTTGCAGGAAGGTGAAGATGTAATAAGCAGCGGCCAAATAAACCTAGTAGAAGGCAGCATAGTAAGCATAGTGAAGTAATGCGTTTGAATTAATTAAGATTATTAAAGAGCGAATATGTCAATTACCGAAATTGCTATTAAGCGACCATTGCTCGTCATCGTAATATTTGTTACGCTGATACTGTTTGGTTTTATAAGCTATAATAGCCTAAACTATAACCTACTGCCAAAGTTCGATGCGAACGTGCTGGCAGTAATAACTACCTACCGCGGTGCTTCGGCCGAAGAGGTGCAGAACACCGTTACAAAACCGGTAGAAGACGCCGTATCATCTATTGAAGGTGTAGATAAAATATCTTCTACTTCAAGCGAAGGTGTATCGATAGTAACCATACAATTGAAGAGTGGTGTAAGCACCATAACTGCGCAGCGCGATGCCGAGCGTAAGGTGAGCCAAATGAAGGCAACCCTACCCGATGATGTGGACGACCCGATAGTAAACCGATTTAACTCGGAAGAGCTACCTGTACTACGTATAAGCGCATCAGCTAACGTTAGTCCGCCTGAACTGTACGACCTAGTAGATAGGCAGATAAAGCCAGTGCTAAGCAACGTAGACGGTGTAGGTGCAGTAAACCTGATAGGTGGTAACCAGCGCGAGATAAAAATAATGCTGGATAACGATAAGCTACGTGCTTATAAGTTGACAGCGCAACAGGTTAACCAAGCCATTGCAGGTTCCAACGTATCGTACCCTGCAGGTAATGTGGAAGATGCGGAGAGCCGCCTTTCAATACGTTTAGATGCTAAGTTTGCCAAGGTGGAAGAGCTGCGTAACCTAATAGTAAGTGGTACCGCTACAGGTGGCCGAGTGCTGCTGGGCGATGTGGCTACGGTAACCGATGCGCAGCAGGAGGTTTCTACCATTAACCGTATAAACGGCAAACCTGGTATAGGTATAGAACTAGTAAAGCAGGCCGATGCCAATGCCGTAAAGGTAAGCGAACAAGCCAAGCTAAAGCTAGCAGACCTAACCAAGATGTATGAGAATAAAGGTTTGAAGTTTGAGATAGCAGTTGACCAATCTATATACACCCTTGCCTCGGCCGATGCGGTAATGCACGACTTGGTGCTGGCGGTATTCATAGTGGCATTGGTAATGCTATTGTTCCTACACAGTATACGTAGTTCATTGTTCATTTTGGTGTCATTGCCATCTGCCATGATACCGACCTTCGTGTTGATGTATCTATTGGGCTTCTCGCTTAACCTAATGACCTTGATGGCGCTATCGCTAGTGGTAGGTATATTGGTAGATGACAGTATAGTGGTTTTGGAAAACATTTTCCGCCACATGGAAATGGGTAAGGATAAAGTTACCGCGGCTATAGAAGGTCGTAGTGAGATAGGCTTTACGGCTATAGCCATTACATTGGTTGACGTGGTGGTGTTTGTACCTATGGCTATGAGCAGTGGTATGATAGGTAACATATTGCGCGAGTTCTCGCTAGTGGTGGTGTTCAGTACCTTAATGAGTTTGGTGGTATCGTTTACGCTTACACCGCTTATGGCTTCGCGCTTTGCTAAGTTAGAGCACTTAACTAAGGATACATTGCGTGGCAGGTTTTTCCTTGGCTTCGAGGCCATGTTGGATAGCGTAAAAGAAGCTTATGGCCGTGCACTTAATGTTGCATTGCGCAATAAAAAATGGGTGTTAATCAGTATCTTCTTGCTAATGGTTGGTGCTTTTGCATTGATACCTGCAGGCTTTGTAGGTACGGCATTTATGAGCCCGAGCGATAGGGGCGAGGTAAACGTATCGTTAGAGATGTCGCCTGAAACACCAATAACACAAATGAACCAAGCAGCCTTGAAAGCAGAGCGTATAGCTATGTCTCACCCGGAGGTAGTAAAGGTATTTGCCAATGTAGGTACGCAAAGCGGTAACATATTGATAGGTAACTCATCTAACTCGAACATAGGCGAGCTTGCTATAACATTGGTAGATAAAGATGAGCGTACCATAACAGCTGAACAGTTCGGTGCTATGATGCGCGATGAGATATCGGCAATACCTGGTTTGAAGGTAACTATAAAACCTACCAGCATAACAGGTACCAGCGAGGCACCTATACAGGTAGCAGTACGTGGTACCGATATGGATAGTATATGGGCTACCGCTATAAAGGTGCGCGAGATAGTAGCTAAAACGCCAGGTACCGATTATGTAGAGTTTAGTACCAAAACACCTAAGAACGAGATAAGCATTGAGTTAGACCGCGATAAGTTAGCAATGGTAGGCTTAAGCGTGCCAGAGGTAGGTAATGCGGTGCAGTTGGCTTTCCGTGGTAACGATAATGCGAAATTTACCGACCAAGGCGAGGAGTACAACATAAATGTAATGGCCGATAAGTTCGACAAGCGCGATATAGAAAGCGTGCGCAACCTAAGCATACGTAATGCCCGTGGTGCAAACGTGCGCTTGGCCGATATAGCTACTATTAGGCAAAAACTTGGACAAAGCGTATTAGAGCGTTATAACAGGCTAAACAGTATAAAGGTAGTAGCCTTTACCGTAGGCAGGCCGAACGGTACTATACAGGCCGAGCTTGAAGAAAGCATAGCTAAGATGCAATTGCCAGCAGGTGTAAGTATAAGCTACCTAGGCGAAGCTGAACGCCAGAAGGATGCTTTCGGTAGTTTGGGTATAGCTATGTTGATAGGCTTCTTGCTAGTGTACCTAATCATGGTGGCATTGTACGAAAGTACGGTGTATCCGTTTGTGGTTATGTTCTCTATACCTGTAGCTTTGATAGGGGCATTCCTAGCATTGGCGCTTACTATGGAAACGCTATCGATATTCGCCATAGTAGGTTTGATTATGTTGATGGGCTTGGTGGCTAAAAACGGTATTCTTATAGTTGACTTTGCTAACCACTTAAAAACAACAGGCCTAGGCTTAACCGAGGCACTGGTAGAGGCGGGTAAGGAGCGTTTAAGGCCGATATTGATGACTACCGTAGCCATGATATTAGGTATGCTTCCCATTGCCTTATCTAAGGGCTCAGGTGCCGAGGTGAAGAACGGTATGGCATGGGTTATTATAGGCGGCCTTACAAGCTCATTGTTCCTTACCCTGTTTCTAGTACCTACCATGTATTACATTGTAGATGCAGTGCAGGATAGGGTAAAGAGATTGTTTGGTAAAAAGAAAGCATTGCCAGAGCATAACTTGGCAGCTGAATAAAAGCTTGAATTGGGCAGTATGAAAAAAATCCTCTCGGAAGAGAGGATTTTTTTATTTAGGGGTTTGTAGTTTTCGTAGAATTTCTATTTTTGTCGTCCCTTACGCAAAAGGGAGCAAGTTCTTTACAACAACCGGTGGGGTTAAAAGGCTAAAACGTTTATCCTGATAATCTTACAAATGAATATTGGTGAGGTGGATGAGTGGCTGAAATCAACAGTTTGCTAAATTGTCGTACTGAGAAATTGGTACCGAGGGTTCGAATCCCTCCCTCACCGCATAAATAAAAATATTCGGGGCGTAGCGCAGTCCGGTTAGCGCACCTGCTTTGGGAGCAGGGGGTCGCGTGTTCGAATCACGCCGCCCCGACAGAGGCGATTATGATTGAGTTCATAGTCGCCTTTTTTATTTGACCGAACCACTGCCGATCAGTACCCACTAAATTAAGGTCAAGAAGAGATTATTTTCGGATATTGCAGAATCGAATGTATTTTAGTCTCAAGAATTTATATGCAACTATCAATTTACAATTTTAAGGGTATAAAAGAGCTAAGTGGCTTTCGCATTTTGCCACTAAACATTGTGTCCGGTGTTAATAGCTCGGGGAAAAGCTCGCTGATACAATTTTTCCTCTTACTTAAACAAACCATAAGGCGGAAAGCGGTTGATAGCGCTTTTGTATCCGAGGGGGATATTATAGAGCTTGGAGAGTATAAAGATCTTGTATATAAAAAGAGTGCTGATACAAATATTGCGGCCACTATTACTTTCTCTAAAGATGAAATCTCCTTGCCAGAACTGGATTATCTGAAGATATCATTAATTGAATTCTCAATCGTGTTTGGCTCAAACATGTCTTCTGCTATTGACAAGATTAGGATCTCATATAAAACACCCGAATTTGCGAAAGCCGAACAGTGGATTTCTTTCACAAAAACAGAGGAAGGTTTTGCCGTAGATACCAATACCGGCGTATTTAACACTGAGTTCCAGGATCTAATTGTGCCAGACGAGAATCTCCCTGTTGGAGAATTGCTGTTTGCATCAATTTTCCCGCAAGTGTATCAAACTGAAGTAGCCAACCCAAATTATCCCGAGATAGAGAAGCTACCTACCAAGCCAAAAACGATTCAGGTAAGAATAGAGGCCCTACAACAGGAAATAGAAAAGGCTTTTTCAGGAATATCATATATCGGGCCTTTGCGCGAAATGCCCCGCGATACCTATATCGGAAATAAAAAGGATAGAAGTATTGGTAACAGGGGTGAATATGCGGCATACATACTCGAAAAGGAGGCTGGTCAAATGATAGAATATCATACCGTCAAAACTGACGAGAACGGAAAGATTTTTTTCCAATTGGTGAGGGGCACGTTGGCATCTGGAGTACGATATTGGATCTGTGATGTTTTCAAACTCGCAAAAGATATTCAGGCAATAGAAAATAATGAGCAGTATATTATAAGGGTTACTAATAATTTTGGAATCGTCAGTACGATTAAACATGTAGGCTTTGGGATTAGCCAGATACTGCCTGTTATTGTGGAAGGTCTACGCATGAGAAAAGGGGGATTACTTATCCTCGAGCAGCCTGAAATACATTTGCATCCAAAGATTCAAAGTTCTCTTTTTGATTTCCTGTATAGCCTCTCGCTTGTTGATAAGAAGATCTTGATCGAAACTCACAGCGACCACTTTATAACTCGTATGCGTCGGCGCGTTGCTGAAGATCCTGCTAACAATCTGGACAACAACATCAATCTTGTTTTTGTGGAGGAGTACGCTAGCGAACACGTATTTAGGCAATTAGATCTGACAGATCTTGGCTCTCTCAGCTATTATCCAAAGGATTTCGTAGAGCAAATGGAAGTTGAATACAGATACATTGTAAAAGCACAAGCAGAGAAGCGTAAAATAATCTCGAAAGCAAATGGAAATTCAGGCGGTAATTGATACCTCGGCTTTTGTATGGGATAGAGAACAGTTCCAAACCAATTCGGCCCCTTATTACAAATTGGCTGATGTTCTTTATGACTTCATGACAATTTTCGAAATGGCTAATCCTAAACTCTTGTTAAGAAGTGACCTTTTGGATGAGATGATAAACGGCTACCCATTTGAGTTAACGCAAGGAATTCCGAACTTCTCCGAATTGAATACGAAAATTTATTCATTTTTGAGCAGGCTTGAAATTGGCGACTTTAATGATGGCATATTGAACCAAATTGTATCCGCTCCCGACATAGTCTATCCATATTATTCAGTGGCAGTAAGCAATGAGGTTATACTTTTGATAAGTGAAATGCATCGTTCTCAAACCCCGACGGTATATTTTACTTTTAAACCTATTTGGACACATACGAATGAGCTAACAACAACACATGCATCTGCATCTGTAACCCATGACGTATTGATATATGAAGAGGAGTGCAATCTTCGAGATTTTTTGGCGCAATACAAGCCATCATTTGATCATAATCCAAAGCATGATTGGTGGAAAGGCTGGAGAATGGAAAATGGAGAATGTGTGTCACCTTTAAGTTGCTATGATTTAAAAGATAAAGCCCCTGTACAAAAAACTCTAGATGCTGCAATGACTTCAACGGTAGATAATCAGCTATATGCGTTAGACCCGTTTGGAACGTTTGTAAGATTTTTGAATCACCATCGGAATTTGTTTCATGGCCACGATGTTAAGTTGACCGATGTTCCGCATGATATAAAAAAACATTTTCATAAGAGATAATAAGATGGGAGAATATAAAGGCGTATTTGGTAAAAATCTTATTGAAACACTAACCTTAGGGATGTATGACGATCCCAGGTTTATCTATCGGGAATACGTGCAAAATTCTGCCGATCAAATTGATGTGGCGCGAAAGGAAAACCTATTCGCTAAAGGCGAACGAGGTTTAATCAGCATAACAATAGACGAGGTGAATAAGCGCATCACATTTTTTGATAATGCTACGGGAATAGAAAGAAAGCGCGCTCAAGTTTTATTATCCGACATCGCACAATCTACAAAGGATAGATACACGGATAAGGGATTTAGAGGAATAGGCAGACTTGGGGGACTAGCCTATTGCGAGAAGTTAATTTTTGAGACCTCCTATATTGGCGAGGCCGCTAAAAGTGTGATGGTGTGGGATGCAAAGCAATTAAAAAGGATTATAGAGGATTCACATGCCAAAGTAAATGCCGCCGAACTGCTGAGTGTAATAACGGAGTATACAAGGGAGAATGAAAGGCCCGATGCCCATTACTTTAAGGTAATAATGGATAATGTCACTTCGGAAGAGCTTTTAGATGTAGAGAGCGTAGCAAATTATTTGTCCATGGTTGCACCGGTTCCTTTCGCTAAAGAGTTTTCACTATCAAAGAACATTTATGCTCAAGCCAAAAAGGATAAAGTTTCTATTGACGAATACGATATTAAGTTGAACGAAGAAAAAATAACTAAGGGCTATAAAGATATATTTTATAAAACATCATTTGATACAAATGGTGTGGTAACTGGGATTGAGGAATTTGATCGTGTCATTGGAGTTGAGTTTTTTAAGCTTCAATCTGACGAGGGTGAAAGCCTCTGTTGGGGATGGTATGGCATCACTGAAAACCAGCACCAGATTCCTGAAGAAAATGGTGAGCGATGGATAAGGCTGCGAAAAGCAAATATTCAAATCGGCCTCGAAGACTGTTTGAATGAGTTTTTTAAAGAGGCTCAAGGTAATAATTACTACATCGGTGAAATCCATGCAACCAATAGATATCTAGTGCCAAATAGCAGGAGAGATTTCTTTGTAGAAAGCGAGGAAACTACAGCGTTTAAAAAGAAACTGAAGGAATTTTTCTTGAATGATTTGCACAAGCTGTATTATGATTTTTCCAAAAAGAACAGTGCATTAAAGGCGTTGAGCGATGCTGATAAAATTTTTTCGAAATCAAAGGATTCAATTTCAAAAGATGAAAAAGAAAAGCTGGAAAGGAGGGTTCAAAAAGCTACAAAAGACTTGAATTCCTTATATAAAAGATACGAAGGACGAGCCCTAGCAAGCGTTATAAAAGAAAAAACTCCTGCGGAGATACTAGATGAAAAAAAGGCTGGTTATTCGGATCAGAAACGCAGTTCAAAGCAAGAAGTTATATTTGGACCTGCTCCTGACAGGAAAACTCTGATTGAAAAGATATACCAAGTTATAAGGAACAACCTTCCGAAAAAATCGGCCGAGGATTTGATTAACGAAATAGAGAAGATTTTATAATGAGGAATATCCTATTAATTGAACCAAACTATAAGAACAAATATCCACCTATTGGTCTTATGAAGATTTCAACTTATCATAAGATACTGGGTGACCGCGTCACCTTTTTTAAAGGTGACCTTAAGGATTTTATTCTCAACCGCATAATAGAGCATGCATTGCCTAAACTCGCTAGAATTGATAAAAGCGTCAGGTGGGAGGACAGTAAAGGTCTGATAAAGAAGTATATTAGATTAAGGCAGTCCACAATTCTTAATGAAATTGCTTTACAATCGCAGAAGGCCGATAAGATTTCGATATTTCTAAAGGAACTTGGCATATCATATAAACAAGGCAATTATCCTTCTGAAATTTTATATGATCGAGTTTACGTGACAACCTTGTTTACTTTCTACTGGAAGATTACTATAGACACGATACAAGCGGCCAAAAAACTTGTCAGCAAAAAGGATAACATTCTGATTGGCGGTGTAATGGCATCGCTCCTTTCAAAAGAAATTACGGCCGAAACTGGTATTGTTCCTATGGCGGGGCTTTTGGATAAGCCGGGGGCATTGGACAAAAGCCCGATTGCAAAAAAAATAATAATTGACGATCTAGCCTTAGACTATTCTATATTAGATGAAATAGACTATGAATATCCTACCAAGAGCGCTTATTTCACTTTCATGACAAAAGGTTGCACTAGGAAATGCGCGTTCTGCTCGGTACCTAAGCTTGAGCCCACTTATAAGCCGAAAATTGAAACCATAGACAAGTTCAAAGAGATCACCGCTAGATTTGGCGACCAACAGAATCTTTTACTTATGGATAATAATGTTCTGGCTTCACCAAACTTTCCTGAAATTATTCAGGAAATTAAGGATATGGGATTCTATAAAGGTGCCACCTACGTTGAGCCGAATCAACTTGAAATTTCCATAAGAAACTTGAAGGACGGCTACAATGATCGCGCTTACGTGAGAAAATCGTATAGACTTATTCAGGAGGTTTATACTAGAAGTAAGGGCGCGACCAGAAGTCAACTAGAAGAAATATTACATGAGTTTCATATCATGAATTTTGAAACTACTACTAAGAAGGGTCTTATTAGTGCATTTAAGCGACTAGCACCCTTATACGAAAAACTAAGATACAAAAGGGTGAGGCAGCGCTTCGTTGACTTTAACCAAGGCACGGACGCTAGGTACGTTACGGACGAGTTAATGCGTTTAATGAGCGAAATTCCCATTAAGCCATTGCGCATTGCTTTTGACTATTTGGGCATAAAAAATCAGTATGTCAGGGCTGTGGAGCTTGCAGGAAAATACGGAATTCAAGAGTTGTCGAATTACATATTGTACAATTTCAATGATCCGCCTGAAGATTTATATGAGCGGCTAAGAATCAACGTGGAGTTGAGCGAGAATTTAAATATTCACATATATTCCTTTCCTATGAAGTATATACCGTTATTTGGTGAGGAGGCTAAAGGGCGTGAATTCGTGGGAAAGAAGTGGAATAAAAAGTTTATTAGGGCGATCCAGTCAATACTTAATGTAACTAAAGGTATAGTGGCGCCCGGAAGAAGCTTCTTTGAGCGTGCATTCGGAAGGGATATAAATGAATTTTTTCACCTGCTATACATGCCTGAGACGTATATTGTATATAGAAAGGTCTTCGATGATTTGGGGTACATAGCCGAATGGCGTGCGCAGTACGATTCCCTAAACGAACTTGAACGCGCTGAGGCGAACGAATTAATTATTTCAAATAATTATAAGGATATTGAGGAGCGTACCACAAACCCTAATATTAAGCGTCTTTTACAGCACTATACAATTACTCGGGACCACGTTAAAGATGTCGACAGGGATCATAAGCAGTTGAAGACGCAGTTTGATAGATTGATAAAGACACATCAGCATCACAATCTTACTCTAACCTACGACTTTGAAAAGGCAAATGTAAGGGGAAAAAGAACGAAGGTTTTGGTGTAATATCCTTCAAAAGGTCCATGAGGCCCCTGTACTATTAGGATTTGAATAGAATAGGCTGGGAGAAAAGTATAACTTGTCAATTAAATTCAAATAATAATTTGATTTCATTAAGCCACCGCAAAACTTCGGTTCAGTAGCAATTGTAAAACCTGCAAGTCTCTTAAAAGCGAAATCAATTATCATATTGTGAGGATTAAACATTTCCAATACCTCAGATCGGCTAGTATATGTGTACTGCTGCTTTCTTGTTGGATCGCCCACCGATAGGGGATTGCTTTTTGTGAAATAATCCAAATCAATGTCAAGATAAATTGCCTCCTCATTTATTTTGACAAGGTGATTTTCGAGGTCTTCAGGTGAATGGAAGATTAACACATTGTGCAAGTTGCCGTAGAAATCCTTGACCTGATATTGTTTTTCCCTATTAGTCCGTTGCCTACAAACAACATAGGCGTCTTTTAACTGATTAAGAAGAAGAGCAGCATGAATTTGCACATCATTTCTTGGGGACAATCTATCCCAACTGTATTTAGCTATCCATCGAAGATTGGCATCCTTAAGCTTTCTAAGTCCACTTATCTCATCCTTATACGGAGGAGATAGGTCTTGGTGCCAGTCAAATGTGATTAGAGAGGGAGGAGTTTTTAAACGGCGCTCACGGCTCCATTTGCACCAAAAGTAAAATGCAAAACGATGTTCGCTAAAAATGGCTACCTCCAAAATCTTGTTGGGGTTGTATGGTGCAGCAAGCGTATCAACTGCACAGCTAGGGGGTATTATATTTTGTCTAAAACCGATTGGCATATATTAATCGCCAACCAAATTAATAAAACTTAGGGTGTTATTTTATTTAGATTAGTTACATGCTATAATTTCATAGCAACGCAAAATCTCGTAACCATAGGTGTTTGTCCCAAAGAAGGGCAGCGCCGGGATTTTGTGTTGCAACAAAACCTAAGGTGCGCTGCCCCTTTTTGGGTTTTCCATATGATACAATAAAACTAAATAAGTTGTTTATGGAAGCTCATCACATATTCAAGCAAAGGGTTGGCTAGTTGGGTAACCTCAAGAGCAAGTTTACCGCACAGGACTACACGAACGTGATGGCTACCCTCCACATCTTGGTAAAAGCGCGAGCCGAATTGGACGGGGACTAATTGGCAATCGTCTCGGCGCTGAAAGGCCTGCTTGGGCACCCGTCAACCATAAGCTTGAGGTACACGCTGTAGTTAGGCAGGCCGATAAAATCGTCCGCGTTGAATACAGGATACATCTCGTTTGCCAAATGCCTCGCGTCATCCATCCCTACGCGGAAGGATATGAGCGTGCCCACGTTGCCGAATACAGCCCGCCGGACGTCCTCGTCCAGCTGGTACATGTACTGGTTCGCAAGCACGAGGCCTACCCTGAACTTGCGCAGTTCGCTCAGCATGTTGATGACCGAATCGCACACGTAGGTATGGAACTCGTCCGCATAGACGATGAAGGGCACGCGCTCTTCTTCGAGTTGGCTTGCCCTGCTGAACGCGGCCGAATTGAGGGAGCTGAAGAACATCCCTCCGAGGATGTGGCTCGCGTCCTCGCCGAGGTGTCCCTTGGAAATGTTCACGAGGACGATCGCCCTCTCGTCCATCGCCTTGCGGAGGTACACCTCGTCCGGGTTCTCTATGAGCACGCGCTTTATCGCAGGGTGGGCGAGCATGCCACCCATCTTGTTGAGCACGGGG
>JAFDYM010000099.1 GCA_018267435.1 Bacteroidota bacterium
GGGGTTCTTGTGCCTGCGCTAAGCAGAGCTTCGAATGAAGTGCTTATACACTTTTACAATTCCTAATAACACCACAGGAACTATTAGAAGGAAACAGGCATATATAAACCGGAGCCAAAATTCCATATCAAAGAAATATTGCTCGCCGGGATAGTGGTCAAAAATTTCTGGTCTTAAAATTCTTGTAGCTATGTAATTGAGCACAGAAAACGCAACGGGAACTAAACACCATACAGCAAAATGCTTGTAGCGTGAATACAGGTAAGTGTGTACTATGGAAAAACATAAGCCATAAATAAGTAGGGCTAATGGTGGCTCAATCAACATAAAACCTACTTCGGCAAGTATGTTCAGCAAGGTACATACTGCCACTTCCAATAAAAACAACTTCGTTTGGTTGGCCCGCATAAGTGGTTACAAATATATCTGCTTGTACTACAAGCAAAATACTATCCTCTCCATTTATCCATCAGCTAAAGCAAAAGGCAATGAATCTTAGCCCACAACCTAATGTACCACGCTACTGTTCCAATACTCATTTATAGGGGGGTGTTCCCACCTAAAACTTATATTTATTTGACAATCAATTACTTATATGAGTAAGGGGGTAGCAGTTTTTTGAACGTTGCTACCCCCCGGTACCCCACCGCGGAACACCTTTTGCTATGGCTTAGATATGAATATCCACCGCATCCTATTAATGCATTCAATCATGACGTTTGCTGCGGCCCTTATGCTCATAGTATCGCCTAGCGTTATACCCAGCACCGTAGATGTACACGTTACCAAGAATGAGTACCTGCTATGTTACCTGTTGGCCGCCGCCGAGTTTGCCATAGCCTACCTATCCTTCAGCAGCCGCAAAATCAACGACTTTGCCGTGCTGAAACCCATCATTGTTACGCTTATCATCTTCCATGCCACCACCCTAGCACTGGAGATAGTAGCCATCACCAACGGCGTAAGCCTTACCCTATTGGGCAACATTATAGCGCGTGCGGTTATTGTGTTTATGTTTAGCTATTTCGGCCTATATAAGGGCAAGCGGCAAATGGCCATGAGCCGTGCCTAGAAGTAAGCCAACTCAGTAATGCAGTTCATCTTGGCCTCGTCCTTACACTCCTGCCATAGGGCATTTATTTTAGGGGTAAGTGGATTGCGCTGCCTAGTGCGCTCGTTAAGGTCTAGCGTAGGCTTAAAGTGTATGTTCAGCGCTTTCTCTAGGTCGGCTAAGTTGTTGCCTACGGCTTCGGCTTCATCATATTTCCACCAGCCAAACTCTAGGTTTTCCTTCATCCATAGCGTTAGCGCCTTCTCGCTCTTGCTATCAAATTTAAAGTGGTCCAAAGCCGTATTGGCCACCGTACCATTGCGAGAAAATGCAGTTGCCTTCAACTGCTCCTTTAGTATAGCCCCTAACGACCTACGCAACACCGATGCACCTGTTTTGCCTTCTTTCAAGTCGGCATTCCAGTTGCCCTTCGCCAAGCTATCGGGCGCGCTGCCCACGTATATTACTTGCCCAGGTTTGCCATACTCGCCTAGGTCGCCCTTCTCGCGCAGTACAAAGGCGTACAGGCCCGGCTTATCTGGGCAGCCCAAATCATCTTTAAACTTTGTTTTGCTGCTCAGTATCGCTTCGGCAATGGTCTCAATCATGGGGTAAATCTATTAAAAAGCAATAAGCTGCAATCTGTTTTCAATTAGAAGTACCACATTTTAGAAATGTGGTACTTCTAATTGAAAGAATAAATGCCCACGGCAAGGTCGCCCAAGGGAACCACCAGCAAGGGAATGGCGCAATAGCACCGCGCCAAATAATAACAAAAAAAAAAAACAACCCACACATACGTGCAGGCTGCTAATTTCTATAGAGAACAATATCCTTATGTTCAGTTCAATATCTTCGAGCTGGCTAGGTACTTGCTATCGGGGTAGTACACAAATAGGCAGCTACCATCTTTTATGGTGTTAATGATAGGCGTGCTCAGTTCGTAGCTTACGGCTGGGCAGCCTAGGCTGCGGCCAAGGCGGCCATTGTTGCAGGCAAACTGGTTACATACATAGTCGGCACCGTGCATTACTATGGCGCGGCTCTCTGCATTGTTGTTATAGCCAGGCTCCTGGCCTGCTAAAGTAAGCGATAGGCCATGTTGGCCATTGTAGGTATTTTTAGTGGTATAAAAGCCTAAGCTACTTTTGTAGCTGCTTGGTTCATTGCTGAAAAACTTGGCAAATTCCTCCCCAGTATTGCGGCCATGCGCCACAAGTGTATTAAACAGTAGTTTGCCCGATGTAAGGTCGATGATGTACAGGCGTTTGCTGTTGCTACTTTGGCTAAAGTCGCAAATAGCCACAATATCCTTACTTACCAGGCCTTTAGCCTTCATTTTCTGCCAGCCTTTTATAGCCAAGTTATACGCAGATTGGCTTAAGCCCAAGCTTTGTAGGTTAAGCTTGCTGTACAATAGTTCATTGCTAGTGGCAGGAACAGTTTTTGTACTTTCAGTTGTAGCTTCGGTAGTGTATGGGCCAGAAAGGGCCATTAAAAACATTACAGAGGCGAGCAGCATCATTCTAAGGGTGGTGCTTTTTAGACTTTTCATGTTTTAAATTTGGTTCTGTATACAAATATACGGCAGAGCGAGTAAAACTACTTAGCCCTAGGCACTGACTTTAACGGCTATTAAGAGCTTAAAAGTATGATTTTGAGCATAAAAAAGCCCCAAACTTACGTAAGGGGCTTATATTCAATTAGTTGTTGTGTTTAAACTATGCTTCAGCTTTTAGGGCTGCAGCTGGTACTACGTGTACAAAACGACGATCGTTTTTGCCTTTTGTAAACTTCACTTCACCGTCA
>JAFDYM010000009.1 GCA_018267435.1 Bacteroidota bacterium
CAAGATAACCGACCCGCTTATCACCTCGCCGAATGCAGTAACGGGCCTAAGCGATGGAACTATACTGATAAGCAACGACAGCAAGAAGCCGGGGCAAGTATTGGATATGCTTTTCAAGGTAAAGAAGGCGGAGATAGTATACTGGAACGGCAGCAGCTGTAGTGTAGCCAGTAAGAAATATTGCTACAGCAATGGCATAACCAACCGCGATGGTAAGGTATACCTAGCTAGCACCTTGCAGAACAAGGTATGGAGCTTCGACTTTAAAGATGGTAAGATGATGAACCGAGAGGTAATAGCCAAGGTAAACGGCGGCGACAACATCCGCTTTGATGGCAACGACTTGATAGTGCCTTGCCACTTGCGCTCTATTGCTTTCCTTAAGCACATGGCCGACTCAACCAAGCTATCTCCTACTACGGTATACCGTATTAACCCTACAGCCAAAACGCACGAGGTTATCTTCTTCGATAGCGGCAAACAACTAAGCGCAGGTAGCACATCGGTAGTATATGGCGGCTACCTATACACCGTTGGCGTGTTCGATGCTAAAATGGATAAGAAGAAACTGAAGTAAATTTGTTGAAAGCTATACACTCTAGAACAATCGAGCCCCATTGCGTATTAAGCATGGGGCTCGATTGTTTTATTGTAGCTGTGTTTAGTGCCTATCTATTCACCTCCAAGCGCTTGGTTTTAATGGTTCCGCCACTATGTAGCGTGTATAGATATGTACCTACACCCAGCTTACTAGTGTTGTAGGTTATTGTGCTTTTACCTGCATTGCCAGGTACTTTGATAGCGTCTACTAGCTTACCTGTAAGGTCATATATCCTTAGCTCGGTATTGGCAGCCTGAGGCAGAAAGTAGCTAATGTCGGTTTGGTTGTTGGCAGGGTTAGGGCTGGCATTGTATAGCTGCGGTGTGCTTATCAAGCCCTTGGTATCGTCAATATCGTACAAGCCTGTGGCAGTAGTATCGTTGCCCGTAGTATCTTGTGGTAGCAAGGTGCTGCTATCTATCACTAGGTTTTCATCGCCGGGTTGGTATAGCAGGTACGAGAAGTATACCAACAACATTTCATCGGTAGTGGCCTCGCCTGCCGTAACTAGCTGCGGCGGACTGCTAGGGTTGTGCGGGTTATTACTCGTGTTATCATACGTGGCAAAGCCGTGCAACTTGCTACCAGGTTCTAACTTTATCAAGTTTTGGAACTGGTAGAAACCCTGCCAGTGAAAATCCCAACTGTTTATCTTAATCAAAGGTATGGTATCGTCTTGCGGGGTAGTGGCAAACACCAACCAGCTTTTGCATATAAGGTGCGCATGCGGTGCAACATCTAGCAGAGATACGCCTAAGTAAGGTACATTGCTAGGCAAGGTGTAGCGCGACTGGAAAGTTTTTACGCTCTCAGGCTCTATTCGTAGCGGACCATTCACCAAGTTAGGGCCATAATTCAATGGCGGGTTAATGAATATTTGGCGCAGGTTGCCAGTGCTAAGTTTAAAGTTGATTTTGGTACTATCGGTTTTATTATCGCTACCATCGGGGTAGTGTATTTGCAATACTATGCGCGAATTCTTGTGCAGTTTTACACCCATACCAGCAGGGTATACATTAGGCCTGCTGCCAGGCACCCAACCGCCTATCAGGTCGGCACTAAAGCCCGGCCCGCCAAAGCTGGTATAGCCTGGGCCTGCATCGTTGGCATCAAGCGTAGCCGATTGGCCAGTGGTGTCTTCATACATCAACACGTGGTGCACAATGCTTGGGTTGCCAGGTATAACTTCTACACCTGTTATGTATTTATCTTGCAATAGGTTGGTAGGTATAGTAAAGCAGCGGTACATATCGCCGTTTATGTTAGGTACCGTATAGGTAGGTATTTGCACCGTTAGGTCCACATTGGGCAGCACCGAGCCATTGGTATATACAGGCGGCACAGGGGCGGTATTCATATCGCCCTGTGGCGTACCGTTGCTTACCCAAGTATTTATCATGTTTACCTGTGCATTGGTCAACAGGCGCTCATCTTTATAGTGCCTATAGTTAGGGTCGGGTGGCCATGGCGGCATTTCGCCCGATGAGGTAGCATTTACCACCATCAGTTTTTTATCTACCGCATCTTGGTAGTTCATAAGCGAGAAGGGCGCCAAACCGCCAGGGTGGTGGCAGCTGGTACACTTAGTATACATTAACGGGGCAATGTGCTGCGCCCATGTTACACCCTGTGCATGTACGGCCTGCATGGTGCTAGCCAATGCGGCCAAGGCAAGTAAAGCTTTTTTCATATAATAGATAATATGAGTAAGCTATGAATATACTAAAATTTACCGACTGTGTATCGGCCCTTCAATCAATAGCAGTAATTAAGAAACAAGCATAAAACATGTATGGGCCATACTGTAGCGCCGTGCGCGTGCTGCTGGTTCCCACGGGCCCACAGCCTGTTGGGCAAATTACATAAGGCAATAAATACAATTACTAAACATGGAGGAAAGCCGAGAACATAGAGAATACAAAAGACAAACAACGCAACAAGGTATTATCTGTGTAATCTCAATCAATCGGTGTAATCATACATAAGCAACAATAGCCCCTTGCTATAAAGCAAGCGGCATGCGCGTATTGGTGGGCGGGGACGCCGACCAAGAGAGGGCAATAAAAAATAAAACGGGAGCCAAACAGTTCCTCGGAAACAAGCATCCACTGCCTTCCACCTTTAGCGAGACTTTGGCAGCAGAGAAAAATCACCATACACATCTCTATGCCGTATAGTTGAAAGCGCTAATGGTTGTATTCGCCGTCAACACTGCATAAAGCAGATTCCACCATACACAATCCCTATGCAGTATCGTTGTTTGCGCTAATGGTTGTATTCGCTGCAACACTGCGTAAGGCAGAACGCTGTTCACAATCCCAAGGGCGTATAGGCCACAAGGCAAACAGGGGCATACCCTATAGCCACCCCCTTGGGCAGGGTTTCACCATACACAATCCCCATGCAGTAACGTTGTTCGCGCTAATGGTGGTATTCGCTGCAACACTGCACAGGGCAGAAAGATTATTTGTAATAAAACAATGAACGGAACTGTGTGGTGGCGAGGTAAACTCGCCATTAACCTTGCGGTTAACCCCCGTGGCTGCTCTTGCAATAAACAGGAACAGAAGCCAGCCAATGGTGGGGCGCTAACCCCAAAAATTGGCCTTTACAATGCAAAGATACAACAGCGAACAGGGCAAATGCAAATCGGGTTTCCCGCATGGGGGGTAGCACCCCCCATGCGAGGATATTTATTTGTGCTATATGAAGATAATAAGCTTAGCGCAGCGTATCTTAGCGGTAGGCCAAAGTTACGCTGCGCTAAGCTTAGACCAGTGGGGGATAAAAGATAAAGTAGAACTACATGTATAGTATCAACAATAGGTATTCAGATATAATATTAGCTGAATTGTTCATATTGTCAGTTGGGTTATCAGTAACTATGCTTGAAACAAGCACTTCATTCCTATTTATTCTATTCTCAGTATCCGCAACTATTCTACTTATGTATTTAGCCGCCGCTAGTAGCGTAAAAGAACTAACCTTCTATGATGAAATACTTACCTATGCGATGCCGTTAAAAGGATTGTTTTTTAAAATACCGTACAATGCTATAAGGAAAGTTAAGGTTGTTCATGTTTATAATGCAGGTCCGCAGCTAATAATAGAGCTAGGAAATTTAGAGGCAGGTATACCCCGCATTCAAATTGATTTTGATAGGAAAAAAGATGCAGAAGTGATTAACATTTTTGTTAAGCATGGCATACATGTATCGTATAGTTAAAACTTGCTAGTTCTGCCAGTGGCCAAAGTTTCGCTGCGCTAAACTTATACCTGTGGGGGCGCCGCCCCATGCGGGAAACCGATTTTTGAAGGCAGTGCTAAAATGAGCAGATTGCTTGGCACGAGCGGGGGCATGTGCTATTTGGGCTTTAGCTATCTTAGCAAGCCATAACATAGGTTGAATGAACGAGCATGATGTAAAACGCATTTCGAGGCTGCTGGCCATAGTAATGCAGCTACAAAGCAGCCGTATGGTTACGGCAAGCTATTTAGCCAAAAAGTTTTCGGTAAGTGTACGGACTATTTATAGGGATATAAGGGCGCTTGAGCAAGCTGCCGTGCCCATTATAACTGAAGAGGGAAAAGGATATTCACTGATGGAGGGATACCGCGTGCCACCCATTATGTTTACCGAAAGCGAGGCTAATGCCTTGGTAACTGCGGAACAAATAGTGCTTGGCAGCAAGGATACATCGCTGAAAACGGAATTTCGTTCTGCTATAGATAAAGTAAAGGCAGTACTTCGAGTAAGCACCAAGCGAAGAACGGAGTTGCTATCGGATAGAATCGCCATAAGCCCAGCCTTGAAACAGGATGATATATCTAGCTCGCTAACACTGATACAAAATGCGTTGGTAACAAACCAAGTGCTTGATATAAGCTATGTGGCAGACCACGATAATAAGCAAACACAGCGCAAGGTAGAACCCTTTGCGCTTTACCTTAGCCAAGAACAAAATTGGCTGCTGATAGCTTATTGTAGGTTGCGGAAAGACTACAGGATGTTTAGGCTAGACAAGATTGAAACTATACATACGCTGCATTTAAACTTTAAGCCGCACAAGCTAAGCTTAGCAGCATTCCTTGCCGAAAAAGAAAGAAAGTTTACTACCCCTGACATACCCTTGTCATAAGCTGCCTATACTTTTGTACTTCGTAAATCTACCGAGCTATGCTACGGAGATTTATGGCAATCATTCATCAAGTAAAAAGTATAAACATGAACCTTCTATCGGTAAGAATAATTACAGCAGATATTAAGCGGTTAATAGATTTCTATGAGCGAATTACGGGCATTCCATTGGTATCGTACACCGAAGACTTTGCCGAAATGCAAACGCCTAATGCAACCTTGGCAATAGGGAGTACCAGAACCTTGCAGGTATTTGGCGGCAGCGATGTGGCGGCTGCAGCAGCTAACAGAAGCAGTATAATAGAATTTAAAGTAGCAGATGTAGATGCGGACTATGAGCGCATAGCAGAACTTATTGCTCCCTACTTGGTACAGCAGCCTACTACCATGCCTTGGGGTAATAGGTCGCTTTTGTTCCGAGACCCTGATGGTAACCTGGTTAACTTTTTTACACCTGTTACTGCCGATGCTATCAAGAAATTTGCGGGTAAATAGAGATAAGTAAACCGCCCACAGGCTGAAGGCCCGTGGGACGCACACTAAAGCGCTAGGCGCTACAGTATGGCCCAATAAAAATGTGATGGGCACAAGAGGCAGGTAATTGCGCTTCGGTTACTATTAGTGCCGTCTGGTTTAAATTTAGCGGAGGGAGTGCGTTTTATTACGCAAATTTGTATGCACTAAATACTGTACCATGGAACTGCAAGATTTGTTGCTGCGCTACCTGCGCACTTATGGCTTAATAACGCTGCGCTATGTAATATTTGCAGGTGTGCTTTATCTGATCTTCTACGTGTGGAAACGCCGCGATTGG